>WJJU01000095.1 GCA_014729595.1 Chitinivibrionales bacterium | reverse complement strand
GTGATCATTTCGTAGAGTACGCAGCCAAACGAGTATACATCGGCCCGCGCATCATACTGACGCCCGTCGAGTTGTTCCGGAGCGATATACTGAAGCGATCCAACAAGAATACCCTCCATTGTATGAAGGGAGATTTCCGCCGGTCGCGCAATGCCGAAATCAGTAAGTTTTACCTCTCCGTTTTTGGCAATGAGAATGTTCGCCGGCTTTAAATCGCGGTGCAGAATGCCTTTGTAAGTCTTATCGCCGACCGCCAATGTGCTGTTGTGCGTATAATCGAGGGCGCGGGCAATTATCACACCTACGGCCGTGCATGCCTGAAGCGGAAGGGCTCCACGCTCCCGAATGACATCCTCGAGTTTGAACCCGTCGATTCGGTCCATCTCGATATACGGTAGATTATTCCACTTGCCGACGGCATGGATTTCGACGATATTCGGATGGCGCAATTGCGCCATGATTTTCATTTCCGTATGAAATCGATCGAGCGCGTCGGGGGTATGAGAAGGCTTAAGCACTTTAACCGCTCTTCGCACCCCGAGCTGCTCATTCCATACGTCATAAACGATGGCGACACCGCCTTCCCCCAAAATCGATTGTACCACGCCGGAGCCCATCGGTACCGGCTCCGTTCCGTCCGGAAGCATTGCGAGTTGAGTTTGCGAAGAAAGCACAAACGCCTTTCGTCCCGCTCCCCGGTGAGGTGAAGCGGACTGTTTCCCATTTCCTATCAATGATTTAGCAGGCTTTCCGCCTTGATTCATTCCATATCCCATATAAATATTGTATTACTAATATATACACTGAAGGCATAAAATGGTGGACTATTCTGTTTTTTTTGCTCAGCATCACACCACAAACGTCGGGCAAACAATTGACTCGGTCGGTATGTTTTCTTGCTTTAGCCGCCCCAATTGGCGGAAAGTGGGTCTTCTGAAAATGGCGAAATGAAACACATTATAGCTAAAATCGCGCCGAATCAGCGCAGAATCTGTTCGTCTGGCTGTTTTTCGCCTATCGCTCCGGTCCGATTCGCAAAATGAGAATCAAAGAGTAGCGGGGGAGCAGCACATCGCAGCCAAGAGGTTTGGCGGGGAGTCCGGTGGTTATCGGCTAAGTAGCGCTGCGGCCGAAACCCCCATTCGCGCGGCGGCCACCCGCGGATACCGCCTGGGTTCACACCTCGCGTCAGGCTTGGCGCACCAAAGCGGATTTCCGGATTGGCACTAAGTAAGGTTGAGTGTTACAACCACCTGAGCATGATCGGACTGCCACACGGGGAGCCTGTCTCGGCACAGCGTATCGTCCTTAAGATGATCATTGAACACCTGTACGAAATCCACGTTCCCTACGCGGTCGCGATTCCTGAAATAGAACTCTTCGGATACATATATATGATCGAGTGCCTCATAGTGTCCGTTATATATGTAAGTTGCCCAATCCGTTTTGAATGATTTTTGGGATATGATATCGAACGAGCTATACAGCGCTCGGTCCCAATGACGTTTTTTTTCTTCAAACGGGTCGAATTTCCAAGGCATTGGCCCGGCGATCACGTTGGATGTCACGGAACGGGTGGAGTCATTGAGGTCACCAATGACTATAACGGGATTACGGTTTTCCGAGATTTCGCGCAAAATCAGTGCGCGCAATCCGGTCGCCTCCACTCCTCTGCGCAGAAGAGATCGGGTTTCGCCTATTGCCCTGATCCTGAAATCCGTCTCATCTTCACCTTCAAGGATCATGGCCCGTTTTGATTTGAGGTGACAGACGAAGACGGTAAGATTTAGATCTTCGGTTAGCTCGATAGTCGCCCGAAGGATCGGTCTGGAAAACCGTGAGAATTCATCGGTAAGCCCGCCGATTGCGGAAAGAATCCCGTCGGGAATATCGGTTATCGATTCCGCTTCGCCAACCAAGGGGTGGGTCGTGGCCAGACCAACGACCGGAGAATCGCCGGTTTCGTTCAATACATGCACGTTCTCGCCGGCAAAAGCGGTATCATCAAGCGCCGCCACCAGGGCCTCCCGGTGAAATATCTCTTGAAACCCAATGATCTGAGCGTCCATTTTTTGCGTCTGGGTCCTGATCCACTCGATCTTTTTTCTATAGGTATTTTCCGAATAGACCCGGGTGCCATAATACGTATGGCCGGGCAACACGAGGTTGTAGAGATTGAAGGAGCCGATTTTCAGTGAAGCCATGCGATCCACCTTTTTTTGTTTTGGAGAAGGGAATTCGCGCCGCGTTCGTCACGGTATCTGTCGAAACACTCCGCCAAAGACGCATTCACGTTTTACCGTGTACATTCGTACTCTTCCACTAAGCTTTATCTTTTAGCCCATACAGAGAAATGATGTCCGCTACCGTATTTTCATCCGCGCCGCAATCATGCGCCGTATGCGGCCGGCAGGCTGATACCATGGACTGCTTTGAACGGCACCATCTTGTCCCACGCTGCAAAAAGGGAAAAGAAACCATCCAGGTCTGCATCGATTGCGGAGATCAGCTTCACAAGCTTTTTTCACTACGGCAGCTTCAACAAACTTACAACACCTTAGAAATGATTCATGCTGATTCCCGTGTCAAGCGCTGGATCGAATGGATTCGAAAGCAGCATTACTTCGGTGTGTGCATGAAACGTAAAAAGAGGCGTCGAAGGTAGGGGTGTAGCCGGCGGCAAGAGAAGCTCGCAAGCCGTCTCCGTTCATACGTGCCTCGTTGGCGCTTAACGGGCACGAAACCGAAAGGCACGGGTAGAGGTGAACGAATGCCTTGCACGCAATACGCTAAGTCACCCAATAGCGGCAAGTCCCCTTGCGACGGAGTACAGGTTATTGTTCTTCTTCTGCCTCTTTTCGAGGGATCAAGACGCTCAGGCCCGCTTGTAGCGTAATGTATTGCGAGCGGGGACCTTCTTCAAAAAGAAGATTATACAGGCCGGAAACTTCGGCACTGAAAATATTTAGAAAGTTGTAAGCGATTCCCGGACCCGCCTGAAGGCCCAACCGGCCGTCGGTATCATCCAGCGGTCTGTCGCTGACCAATTGACCCAGGGGACTTTCGCCTTCCAATTCAACCCTTTCGGTACGGATATAGACACCGATCCCAAACTGACCGAAAACATCGAAGGGAGATATCAAGCGAGGGATTGTAAGCCTGACGTTGGGCATCAGCTCAACCATGTGAACCGCCCCGTCAACATCGCCTTCCAAGATACCTTCAATTTCGTCGATAAGCTCGTCTTCATCGATCCCCCAACGGCTGTAGCCGACACTGAAGCCGGCGAGTAAAGGGGGTAGAATAGTGACGTAGCCGTCGATCCCTACCCGAAAGCCCATGTTGAGTTCCTCAGTTCCTTCATCGAGCGGCCAGGATAAGCCGGCATTGAATCCGATTTTGACGTCCGAATACGCTATTGTCGCGGCGCCGATTAACAACAAAGCCACTGTAATGCTTTTCGTCGCACTTGATTTACGCACGACAGCCTCCTCTTTAATATTATTCCGGCGGTTCCTATATGGGTGGTTTTTTCGCCTTGTAGCGGCTACGGGCAAGTCACCCGTATACACGCCCCTTTATGCCACGCGCGCCCCTTATGCACGCATTAACCCGCTAATCTAAAGGAATCCAGCAAAATTTGCTCCAAATGAGGTCGTGGTATCCCGTACCCCCGGAGTCGTGGTGCAAGCGGTGCCCTCCCGGCCGCAGCAATCGAACCGATAGAACATGAACAGGTACTGATCAGAAAGAGGGGAACCGTTTTGCGAGATCGATATCGTCGGTGATGATGGCTGAAATCCGATCCGCTCCCGGTAATGTCGTAAGGGATTGAACGTCGGATAGACTATTTACCGTCCAACATATAAGGGGAAGGTCGACGCACCCCATTGGTGCGGGAGCAGAAAGGCACAACCGGTATTCTGGATGAAGCGTGTCGAGTTGGCGATTTACTTCACTCGGGAGTGTTTTATATTGTCGCCAATCGTGGAACAGAAAGCCCAGCTCCGTGCCAAGCAGCTTGGCCGTGGGCGCCAGCCGGTGGAGTATATGCGGAGAGAAGGAGCTGATATGGATGTCGTTGTTTGGCCGGTATTGTTCCAGCATTGGCCGCAGAACATGAATAAAACGCTCGAGATCATACGCGCCTTCTTTAATCTCGACGTAGAGTGCGGTGCGGTGATTCACCAATTCCAGCACGTCCGAAAGCTCGGGGGCAGGTGACGACGCATCATGAGCGAAACCGCCGCATAAACTACGAAGCCGCTCAAGGGTGAGCATGGCGATCGGCACTTTTTCGCCTTGCCTAGTTTGAACGGTCGTATCATGCATCACGACAACCCGTTCGTCGCCGGTCATTTGAATATCGAGTTCAATACCCGCAACGGAATCGCCGTTACAGGGATGAGCGCAAACGGCTTCGAACGCCCTCAAGGTGTTTTCGGGATGGCGATGGCGAAAACCGCGGTGGCCGATGAATTTCATAAGGACAATCTCATCATAGTACCGGTGCCGGTTCTTATTACCGCGCCTTTTTAATTATCTGTGCTTCAGCAATGCCGAACATGAAACGTTTGCGGCGAAGGATTTCGAATCCCGTTTCTTCCATGAGTCGCTTTAGTGCTTTGTGGTTGGGGAAATAGTTCAAGCTGGAAGGAATATAATTATAAATTCGCAGGTTGCGGTGGAGCAGCAAAGACCAGAAAGACAGCCATATTCTAAGGCTTGCATTGTTTACGGCCCTATGCAGCGGATTTACAGGTTTGGAAAAGTCTAAAAACGCCGCGATACCGCCGGGAATGAGGAGCCTGTGTACGTCGGACAGCAGTGCGCGAAGGTCCGGGGTGTTGCGGAGGGCATATCCGCCGAAAAACAGGGCGACACTCGCATCGGCTACACTCATTTTGCCCAAATCCATGGAGCAAAACGCCACTTTTCGCCTGCTATTCTTACTTTTGGCGACAGCCAGCATCGCGCTTGATATGTCGAGGCCGACAACCGAACGATTCGGATACCGATCAGCCGCCATGAAGGCCAGTTCGCCGGTCCCCGTTGCGAGATCCACGATGGGACCCTGAGGTATTGCGGGCACATTTTCCACGAGCCACTTTTTCCATCCCGCTTCTCTGAAAAACGAGATGGGGCCCAAAGCAAAACGATCGTATGCGTGGGCGATTTCGTCGAACAAGGTTTTGGTGTAAATCGCTTTCCGGGTGGAATCGGCATATTCGGCGAGGGGCAGGTCGAAGGTCGATTTATCAAATATAACGCGTTTGGCCACAGCAAACCTTTCGTTGGGCGTGATGCGCGTCACGAGCACGGATACGACACGCGGGCGCACGAGTAGAATAAAAGATAATAGGTATATGCCGGCCGTGGAGGCAAGGGGCCACTGTGTGCTTTGCTCGACGATGAGTATATTTATTGAAAGTTAGCCCCTACGGAGTACGGTACTGAGGATCCCGTTCAAGGTCACCGGGTTTTGTTGCTCACCGGTTCATGCGGTGCGTCTCCGGGGCTCGGCTTGGTGGAGGTTCTGAATGAAATACGGAATGGTGTTTTCCGGCATACCTGCGGTATTCGCAATCTACATTGCGGTTTTAGCCACACATACATGGGCAGCCGCGGCGGATTCCGATGATCTTTTTTCGCTCTCGATTGAAGAACTTATGGAGGTGAAGGTTGTAACGGCTTCAAAGAAAGAAGAATCGATCGATGAGGCCCCGAATGTCATGTATGTGGTCACGGAGGAGCAGATTCATCGCCGCGGCTACAGAACCCTTCGTGATATCCTCGCGGCGATACCGGGATTCGGTTCGTTTCACCGCGACCTGGATTTTGTCGGCCAGGTAAGAGGTATCGCGCCCAACGGGCATAACAAGATCACGTACATGGTTAACGGCCATTCCATAAATTTTCTCTCCGAGACATCGATTTTAAACGGTCCGATCAATCCGGATCAGTTTGAGCGGATTGAAATCATCGTTGGACCGGGATCGGTGTTGTACGGTCCGGAAACGTTACTTGCGACGGTGAATATGATAACCAAATCCTCCGGGTCCAACGAGGTCGTAACGACTGCGGGAACGGACATCTATTCAGGCACGCTCAACATGAGCGGGAATTGGGGAGATTCTCGCTACCTCACCGGGGGCATTACGTATTACATGCGACGGGGATGGGATGCTTGGGATGAAGCAAACCGAGAGAATCTGACGGGAACGGAGCTTACCGGAAAAGTGTACCCCAGTTTTTTCATAACGGCATCGGGCGAACTCGACAATTTGTCCTTCAGCGCGGTCTTTCTCAGCAGTGACCAGCCGGAGCTGAATATCGAGGCGAAAAGACGGAATTCGGGCATCGAGGAGGGGGAAGGGCATCGATATGACTATCTTGATAATATCCGTGCTACGTATACCAAGAATATATCCGACAGCCTGACGATAACGCTGGACGGCCACTATGACAACAAGCGTTACATTCGCGCACTGACATTCGATAGTGTTTTGGAGCGCGGCAATCCGATCACCAATTTTGACTTGTCGCAGAGAATCTACGGAATTGATTTGGAAACGCAATATCGCAAAGGGAAACTCTTTTTTCAAGCCGGTTTGCAATTCAAACATAAACAAAATCGGCATAACTACAAATTTCAGTGGGCGTCTATCGGACGGGAAAGAGCGGATGAAAACATAGACGCCGATACCGTTATCCTGTTTGATACCCTTTTAGCCACCGATACGGCTACTTCTTTCGATACAATAATAATCCTGGACACGCTGCCGAAAAGGGACACTCTCACCACCATCAATCAAATTGTCTCACACAACAATACCAACGCCTATGGCGGCTACTTTTCGTGTGAGTTCAGGATATCAAAAAAGCTGACGCTTACGGCGGCGCTTCGTGCCGACTATGATGAGATTATAGAAGGAAGGCCCTATTATAGTCCCCGCGCGGCGGTCGTGTTCAAACCGGTCGGCTTCTGGACAACCAAAGCAATCTATAACGGGGCTACTCGAATGCCCGACCCGTGGATGAGCCCTTTGAATCCGATTTGGGGAATCGAAAACAACCCGGATTCGAAGCGCTGGACGAATACCAACGCCACAAGGCCCGAAATGCTTTCCACAATAGAGTGGCAGAATATCATATATGCCGGAAAGGCACGTCTACAGCTCAACGCATATCATCAGCGACTCAAGGATTTCATTAGCTTTTATCGCCCCTTTACCAATGTCGGGGATTTTGCGGGCATGGGATTGGAGGGAACGGTTAGTGCTCGCCTTTTGGGGTGGTTGCGCGTATGGGCGAATGGGGCCTACACGGCGTCGAATTTCACCTTGACCGCCAATCCTCTCTCGGTGACCGGGCCGCCGATAGCGGGGCTCAACGATGAGGGGGAAGCGGTTGCCGTACCGGTATATACGCTCAACGGCGGAGGGGAAATCAGGGTATGCAACGGACTTTACGTAAATGTAGCCGGACGATATTTCGACCGGCAACCGGCTTTTTTCTTGCCGCGGGGCTCGTGGGGCTACGTGGGACCGCGGTTTTACCTGGATGCGGCGATGGCGTGGAGCCCCGTGTTTGCCCGGGAAATGACGTTTTCTTTGGCGGCGCGCAACATTCTCAACAACCGGTCGCCGGTTTCCGCCCAGTTCAGGAAGGCGCGGTATCAACCACGCGGCATATCGGCGGATTTAAAGATCGAGTATCAATGGTAGGGATTAGTGATGACATGCTGTGAACATTGTCGATCGCACGTTTGCGTGCTCGGGCGCCGAGCCGTTGTCATGACGCTCATACTTATGATGAGTCCTTGCAGGCTTTGGCCGCAAGTGGTCGAGGAATATCAGATCAAATCGGTCTACCTTGAGCGGTTTACGCGATTTATCGACTGGCCCGAGAACTCGGCGGTTAATGATACGGCTATACCCTTTATTATAGGTGTTGTCGGCCGCAATCCGTTCGGGAGCATTCTCGAAAAAGACTATGCCCATCATCGAATCAAAGACAAGCGAGTCGAGATAAGATACTGCGATGATTTAGAGCGTATCGAGGGCTGCCATTTACTTTTTATCGCCGATTCGGAGAAGCACGGGCTTGATGAGATACTCGAACGCGTGCGGGGCAAGGCCGTGCTGATGGTGGGAGACACGCAGGGGTTCGCCCATGCCGGGGTACATATCAATTTTTACCGCAGCGGAGACAAAATTCGCTTTAAGATTAACATTGACGCCGTACGAGAAGCCGGCCTCGAGGTCGCTTCGTTGCTCCTCGATTATGCGCAGGTCGTGAGAGAGGGGGGCGAACGATGAAACGTTTCAGAGATTTGCCAATCAAAGGCAAGATCGTGGCGATCGTTGTGGGAACCACGTTCGTTATTCTTGCCGCGGGCTTGGCGTTGGTTATAATCTATTCCGCGATCAGCGGCAGGAACCAATTGGCGGCTTCGGCGGAAAAAAACGCCGAATTGGCTTCGGAATATGCCTTGGTACCGCTCGCCTTCGGCGATACCGCACAAGCGGAAAAAAATCTCTCCAGCCTTCGCACGCTGCCGGCGGTGAAGAAAGCGGTCATTTTTGGAGATGACGGTAAGCCTTTCGCCGTGTACCGCGCGGACGGAGGCGATCCGCCCTCATTGGACTTACGGGAGCATTATAGTGAATTTCTTGGTGGTTATTATCATGTGTTCCGCCCCATTGCGCGCGACGGATCTACATACGGAACGCTCTATCTCGCCGTTTCGACCGCCGAACTTACTCATCATTTGCGCGACAGCATTATCTTTTTTTCGACGGCGTTGCTGGTACTTGTAATCGTGGCCTTTTTGCTTGCCTCGGTGTCCCAAAAAACGCTTACCGAACCGTTGCGTAGACTCGCGGAGGTCATGGGCACCGTCCGAGGCAATCCGGATAATCCTATTCGGATCGACTGGCCCAATGACGATGAGATCGGCCAACTCTATCGCGGCTTTAACGCCATGTTGGTGAGAATTGAAGAAGCGCAGAAGGAGTTGCGCAAGAACGAGGCCAAGCATCGCACGATCATAGCTTCGATGAGTGATGTGATTTTTGTGGTTGCCAGAGACAATCGTCTTGTCGAGGTGTATGGTGACCTTGGAGACATCGTGAACGCTCGGCCGGGTGATTTGATCGGGAAGGCGATTGGTGAAATTATACCTCACGAACTCGTAAAGGAGTTCGAGCAAAAAGCCGAGACCGTCAGAGAAAACGGTGAAGGCCGCCAGTTGGAGTACGAACTCGAACTTGACGGCAAGAAACGGTGGTTTTTGTCAAACCTTGATCTTCACGAAGACGGGGCCGGCCTGGTGGTTACCATACGCGATATTACCGAGCGCAAGGCTCTCATCGAACGGTTGAATCAGAGCGAAAAGATGGAAGCGGTGGGGCTTTTGGCCGGCGGTGTCGCCCATGATTTTAACAACATGCTTGTCGGAATTATGAGTTCGGCCGAGTTGCTCAAGGGGGTCGGCTATGATGATCTCGACGCCAGGGAGGAATTTTTGGGGATGATCACCGGTTCGGCGGCGCGTGCGGCGGATTTGACCGGAAAGCTCCTGGCCTTCGCCCGTAAGGGAAAGCTGGAGACGGCCCCCTTGGACATCAATCAGACGATCACCGACGCCATTACCCTTCTGCAACGCAGTGTCGACAAGCGGATCACTATTACGGCCAATTTTCGGGCGGCCAAACGAATAGTATGTGGTGATCTGACTCAATTGCAGAACGTGTTCCTCAATCTGGGTATCAATGCGGCGCACGCCATGCCCGAAGGAGGCGAGATAAGTTTTCTGACGAGTAACCCCATGATTACCGAAGAGCACTGTCGGAACAGCGTTTTCGATTTGACGCCCGGGGAATATGTGGCTATAGAAGTGCGCGATACGGGATGCGGTATTCCCGCCGAGCACATGGCTCATATATTTGAGCCTTTCTTTACAACAAAAGAGAAAGGGCGAGGTACCGGTCTGGGCCTGGCCGCCGTCTACGGGACCGTCACCGAACACAAGGGCGAGATTACGGTCGCCAGCGAAAAAGACGTTGGAACCGTATTCACCATACGGCTACCCCTGTACGTCATCGAAGAAAAGGATGACGAAGAGGGAGACGAAGAGCTTGTGTACGGCAAGGGACGGATTCTGG
>WJJU01000013.1 GCA_014729595.1 Chitinivibrionales bacterium | reverse complement strand
TCTGGATTCCGGCTTCGTTGGTGAAGACGCTTTTCGATCCGGGAATCGTTGAAGGGGGTATATCGCCCCCGCCCGCCGGTCTCGATAATTTGAACGCTCAGCTAAAATACTGGACCTACCAGACTATCGAATCCTCGAATCCGCTGGCTTCGCTGCGGTTCGTGTGTATACTCCTAGTCGTGGTATTCCTGTTTAAAAACCTATGCCACTACGGCCAGACACTCATACTCAGCAAGCTCAATCTCAATATCATCCGCGATATGCGCAACTCGCTCTACGATCATGTATTGCGCCTGCCGGTGAGCTTTTTCGATCGCACCAGATCTGGCGTTATCGTCTCCAAGATACTGAGTGACGTCACCACGGTGAATGATTCCATCACCAAAACCTTCAATAAGATTCTGATCGAACCCATCCGCCTCATTGCTTTCGTTTCGCTGCTTCTTATTATCAACGTTCCCATGACCCTTATGGTTTTTCTTGTATATCCATTTCTGGGCATCGGAATCGTTAAGATTGGGCAATCCGTTCGCCGAAGGAGCCGACGGACACTCGAGAATCTTTCCGGACTGGTATCGGTGCTGCACGAAGCGATGGCGGGGCTTCGGGTGGTGAAGATGTTCAACATGAACGGGATAGAGGCGGAGAAGTTCCAACGGGAGAATCAACGATTTATTCACGCTTCATTTCGTTCCACACGGATGAGTGCGTTGAGCAGTCCCCTGACGGAAACGCTCGGCTCTCTCGTAACCGCGCTTCTTCTGTGGTATGGTGGCCGTATGGTTCTCAATCCGGCGATCGACTTTACCGCCGAGGATTTTCTACGCTTTTTGTTGGTCCTTATCTCTTCGTATCGTCCCCTCAAAGCACTGGCCAGTGTAAACAGCTCAATGCAGAGCGGGTTCGCCGCGGCGGTAAGAGTGTTTGAAGTATTAGACACCCCCAAAGAGCCTCTTTTGCCGTTTGATTCGAACAGAGTACCGCCATTCAACAGCTTTCTCGAGGCCCGCAATATCAACTTCAGTTATCCCGGCTACACGGAGCGTGTACTTCGAGACGTATCTTTCCGATTAGAGAAAGGTAAAATCATGGCACTGGTGGGATCGAGTGGTAGCGGAAAAAGCACGATTCTCGATTGCCTTCCCCGATTCTACGACATCAAAGAAGGCGAGCTGCGGCTGGACGGCAGGCCGATAACGGAATTCGACCTTGTCGGCTACCGCCACCTGTTTGGTATTGTTTCACAGGATACGGTGCTTTTCAACGATACCGTTCATAACAACATCGCCTATGGCGTGCGCGACGCTTCCTCCGAGCAGGTCGAAAAGGTGGCGCAAATCGCCAACGCTCTTGAATTTATCGAAAAGCTGCCCAAGGGCATGCAAACCATGGTTGGTGAGCGCGGCGTCACCCTTTCCGGGGGACAACGCCAGCGAATCGCAATTGCCCGCGCACTGCTTAAGGATCCGCCGATTTTGCTTCTGGATGAGGCGACTTCGGCGCTTGACACCGAATCCGAACGTCTCGTCCAAAGAGCAATCAACGAGTTAATGAAAAATCGAACGACTGTCGTGGTTGCCCACAGGCTCTCCACCATAAAACACGCCGACATGATTCTGGTACTCGATAAGGGCGAAATCATTGAGTATGGATCGCACAAAGAGTTGCTGGCGCTCGGTGGGAAATACCGCTATTTCCATGACATCCAATTCTCCAATCCGCATACTTCGTAGCCACCGGCATCTATACGGTTCCTTGAGCCGCGCCCATCCGGAGATGCCGGACACCGCTCCACACCTCATGGAGGGGCTACTTTCCTCGGCCGATCCCACGGGCTCTCCTGCTCAGAGTGCCGCAGGAACACTACCGCATGCGAATCGTCATCGAAAGAATCAATTAACGTAGCGCTTTAACCGACTGATCTCATCTGAACTTTTCAGCTTAGAAAGGGCCGTTTCTTTGATCTGTCTTACCCGCTCACGAGTGATATTGGTGCGCAGCCCGATTTCTTCCAACGTGTAGTTGGTCTCTTCACCAATTCCAAAGTATAGACGCACGACGGATTGCTCCCGCTCATTGAGACCGTCCAAGAGGCGATCAATCTCTTGGTTGAGGGATCGCTTCACGACATAATCGTCTGGATTTTCTTCACTCCCGTCGCGCATGAGATCGATAAACGCCCCATCTCGTCCTTGCGCGACCGGCGCATCCAAGGAGGCATGCCGGGTACCGATACGAAGCGATGACTTCACATCGTCCTCGGAAATACCGAGTTCCTTTGCGACTTCCGCCTCGTTGGGAGTCCGACGGTAGCGTTGCTCAAGGCGTGTACGTATTTTGCCCACCTTGTGGATTGTGGCGACACGATTGACTGGAACTTTCACAATACGCGAGTGGTCGGCGAGTCCCTGAAGAATTGCCTGGCGAATCCACCACACCGCGTAAGAAATGA
>WJJU01000094.1 GCA_014729595.1 Chitinivibrionales bacterium | reverse complement strand
GTATGGGGGGAACAAAAGGGGGGCTGGGCTATAACGGCGTTACGTTGGCCCTCGCATCCTGCTCGGGGGGCTTCGCCCCTGCGTTACGGCAGCCGCCTTCGGCCATCCATGGCCTTCGGCTCCAAGCCGGGGTATAGGGGGGCGGCCCGAGCCCCCTTCAAAAACCTATTTTGGACAAGTATGTCCTAACTATTACAATGAACGGACCAAACTTCAAAATTGCATAACGGTTTACATAAGGAGGAGACGATGGAGTTACTGGAGTGGGCGAAGGAGCGGAACGAGGCGATGACTATCTGGGATACGGGGTTATTGAAGATCATGGCGATGCTGTTTGGCATGGTACTGGGCGCGGAGTTGTCTTCGCACGTCAAAAAGCGCCGCTGCATGTACATGTTCGCGACGATCGTTCTCGCGGGAGTGGTTGCATTCCGATGGTTTACCGCCCAAAAATGTGACTAACGGGTCGACCGTTTACAGTCCGCTCCCATTCGGCAATTCACTAAGGCGGGCTTTTGCGGATGACGGAGCGTAAGCATCAAATAGGCTCAGAGTGGTGAATTTCCAAAATCCGAGCTTTGTGCCCCTTTCCATTATCAACGGCACCGACAAACCAGACCGGTGCCCGACCCATACCGTCCCGCAAGCGGGGCGGTATGGCTGTAAATCATCACTTTCCCACCGGGTCGAGCCGGAGGAGGCCCCGCGGCCCTCCGATCTCTCACATACCGTAGCGAGCGAAACTCGTATGCGGTGGTTCATGGCGTATTACGGATTCGTTACAATTATCCGGTACGGTGGCACGAGTCCGGTTTGCTCGAAGCAAGCATTGGTGACTGCGAAGTTCACATGACTGCGCGCTGTGAGTTACACGCCCGGCGGGGGCGTACGGAATTAGGGGCCGGGAAACGGCTCCTACCATTGCACCCCCTTCCCGGTCTCAAACCCACCACCATTTACTTGATCCAAAAAGCCGAAACGGAATAACAATTCCGCCGCGACACAGTAACCGGCAGACCTCTCGCTCAGGCTTTCTTCCTGCCCCGGTGGCCCGGAAACAGCTTAATTCCTACATGACGGCGACCAAGCAGGAAACCGACAGTGGCGCCCAAGACGGTACCGAACACATGGTTGAATACAAATTTGAGGATACCTCCTATCCCCCGACCCAAAAACGCAACGATACCGAAGCCCAATTCCACTACACCTTTCACGAGCGCAAACGGCAGCAACAGGACCTTGCCGATCATATAAGTCTCCTCTCTACTTGGATGTAAGAGCCCTGACGCCGTCCCATTCGGGTCCCGGAGGATTGTTCTTTAGTTCCTCGCAGTACCCGATGATTTTGGTGCTCGGCGACATGTTCGCCGGGGCGATCTCGCGGTGGGGCTCCATTTTCTCGCTCTCATTCAGCAGCGCGACCGCGTCATCCCAGCGTTGTGAAAAATATGCTTCGAGACCGTCGTTGTAAATATCCAGCATTCTCCCCACCTCTTCATCGAGACTCCCCCGCTCCGCCAACAGCTCATACACCGTCACCGGCGCCGACTTCCCGACCACCGTAATTTTGTCCACTACGCGCGCTATGAAGTCATTTTTGACCAATTCGAAGGTCGCATCGCTAATTAGGGTATAGACCCCATACTGCTTGGCCGCGCTTTCGAGGCGAGCCGCCAAATTCACCGCATCGCCCATCATGGTGTAGTTCATCCGCACCGCCGAGCCCATGTTGCCGGTCGTAATGGGACCGCTGTTGATGCCGATACGCATGCGCATGTTGTGGACGATCGCCGGCCACTTGTCCCCCTCGGACCGCCACTTCATCCTCAGGTTCCCAAGTGCGCGCTGCATACCCAACGCCGTACGGCAGGCCGCTTGCGCATGATCTTCCATCGGCATGGGAGCACCAAAGAACGCTATTATGGCATCGCCTTCATACTTATCGAGCGTGCCGTAATGCGCCAGTAAGATGTCGGTCATCGCGGTAAGGTACTCATTCAGGAGTTCCACCAGCCTGGTCGGCGAACCCAGCTTTTCGGAGAATGTCGAGAAACCCTGAATATCGGTAAAATATGCCGTGCGAATGCCCTCATCCCCCCCCAGCCGCGGTGTCCGCTTTTGCCGGTACATCATGTCGATAAGCTCAGGAGACAAATATTGTTTGAATGTTGCATGTAGGAATTTGCGGTCTCTCTCTTCGGTAATATATCGATAAGCCATGACCGCGGTGAACGTCAAAATGATCGAGAGCGTCGGACGAGCGATTTCTATCCAAAGATTATCGGTGCCGAAGACCGTCATAGCGGCAAGAAAATAAAGAAAAACAAACGCAAAAGATAGTAGCGCGCCGGGTAACGGCTTGAGCATGTACGATATAAAGCCCATGATGGTACCGACCAGCAAGAGAATCAGCAAATCTTGCCAAGCGGTTAGCCGCGTAACGAAGGTGTCGGTCAGAAAGGAGTTCATCAGCGACGCATGCACTTCCACGCCGGGGTAAACATGATCCAGAGGCACAGAAACAATATCGAACATGTTGGCTACGCTGGAGCCGATAATGAAAATTTTTCCCTGCAAATCACCATGCACCCGTTCGTTCATGATATCGTAAAACGAGTAGTATTCGAACGGCTCTCCTTTTGGGCCGAAATAGGTGACGATATGATTATTTTCGGGCGTAAGGGGAATGCGCACCGGCTTGCCGTAATCGCGCCTGAACCCCGGCTTCATCTTTTCGAGTTCTTCCCATGAGGTACGGCAAAGTTCACGAAGCGTTCGGCCGCGGAGTACGGGAATCGAAGAGCGCAGTTCTCCATTGAGGTTTTCGACACGAAAGGTGCAAAAGAGAAGCTTTTTGCTCGCGGGACCCATCGTCTCGAACGCACTTAAATCGCACCGAGCAAGCATGCGTAGCTGGTTGTTGCCTACATACCATTCCCGTTCACCGTAAGGTGCGCTGATCACCCATTCGATATCCATATCGCGCCTTACTCGAATATCCGAGGTTATCCGTGCCTCGGCACCAACTTTCATCGTTATAATTTTATCCATATCGTATTCTTGAAGCGCTTCAACCACGATTCGGGGAAAATTGCCGGCATGAGTCGCCACATACCCGCCGCTTTCGCCGTCACGGTACAGCGCGGCATAGTTGGTGATGTCCACGCTTTCGCCGGGTTTTAATGCGGAGATTCTCTCGCTTTGCTCTAATATCGCTTTAAGTTGCGATGCGGTTACGTTCGGATAGGAACATCCGATCCGTCCCCGGCGGTCTTTGTAGACCTTAAAAGGGGTGCCGATATCGATATATTTGCCGGGAACGAAGCGGATTTCGTTGTTGGGAGTGCCGAAAAGTGATGCAACGACACGCAAAGCTATAGGCATATAGGCGGGGTCGTTGTTGCCGAATGAGTACAAAAGAGGTATTTCGCGAATGACACCGTCCGTGTTGGGCGCCACATTCAG
>WJJU01000093.1 GCA_014729595.1 Chitinivibrionales bacterium | reverse complement strand
GAGCTTTTCCTGGCCGGCCAACTGAATTCGGCGGGCATAATTCGCCGAGATCGAACATCGTCGGCCGTTCGTATCGAAGGCTCGAGGGCTTGTTATGTTCTTGCGACAGCGGCGGAGAGCGGTACGGGACGGGATATCGTCGTCACCGAGGCCGATATCGAAAAAGTGCTGCGGGCGAAGGCGGCGGTCTATTCAATGACGGAATTATTGCTCAAGCAGATAGGTAGCAGTGTCCGGAATGTGGCAAAAGTGTATTTGTCGGGCGATTTCGCCCGGCATTGCAATATTGAGAGGGCACGAGTGGTGGGACTCGTGCCCGATTTGCCTTCAGAGCGCTTCTTCTTCTTGGGTAACGCCTCTCTTATGGGTACCCGCGGCGTGCTTTTATCGTCACGGCATCGTCGCAAACAACATGACATTGCAAAGCGAATCAAGTACGTCGAGTTGAGCAAATCTCCTTCATATATGGAAAAGTGCACGGAAGCTTTGCCTATACCTCACAGCGACACCGCTTTGTTTCCGAGGGTGCCGACCCGGCGAAAGTGATCACGCGCCCGAAACGATCTTCGGCAATGTGATACAATGACTCGAAAAAGAGGCGGTTGATGGCGGGCGCGGAGTGCCGACCTCTCCGGGGTTCAGTTCGATCTCGGCATATTGTATTTTGCGTACTTGTTTTATTGGTTTGTTCCTTCTGTCAAGATATGCGTTTTGGTGAATACCATCTCGCGGAGAGGAGATCGGCATGGCTGCGAAGGTAATTGACGGCAAACAGGTTGCGGCCGCTATCCGCGCCGAACTCAAGCTGCGGGTTGAAATACTCAAGGCTCAAGGCGTTACGCCCGGCTTGGGAGTGATATTGGTGGGGGACGATCCCGCCTCGCAGTCCTATGTAAAAGGGAAGCACAAGGCATGCGCGGAGATCGGTATCTACGCCGAAGATAATCATTTGCCGACGGAGACCGGGCAAGAGGAATTGCGTAGCTTGATCGACCGCTTGAACAACGATCCGCGGATTCATGGTATACTGCTCCAATTACCGCTTCCGAGGCATTTGGATGAAAAAGAGTTGTTGGTGCGTATTGACCCGGACAAGGATGTCGACGGGTTTCATCCGATGAATGTAGGCAAGATGGTGGTGGGGGAAGAAGCGTTTTTGCCGTGCACGCCTCATGGAATTGTGCAGCTCCTCATGCGTAGCGGCGTGACGACGGAGGGGGCGCATGCCGTGGTGGTAGGGCGAAGTAACATAGTGGGCAAACCGATTGCCAACATGTTGATTCAAAAAAAGGAAGGCGGGAATGCCACCGTGACGGTTTGTCACACGAGGACCAAAGATATCGGCGCACTAACACGGCAGGCGGACATAATCATTGCGGCGGCCGGTCGGCCGGGGACGATTACGGCAGACATGGTGAAAGAGGGGGCGGTTGTGATCGATGTCGGTGTGAATCGGGTTGAGGATGCAAGTCGTCCGCGTGGATACCGGCTTGTGGGGGACGTCGATTTTGAGACGGTTAAGGAAAAAGCCGCTCTCATCACGCCGGTGCCCGGGGGAGTGGGTCCGATGACAATCACGATGCTGATGGTGAATACGGTAGAGTCGGCGCAAAGGCGTGCGTCTCGCTCATAAGCGCAACGTGACTCGTAACAGCCGAAACAAACGTATATGACGCGGAGTTTAGCCCTTTATTGTGAGCATGGCTCTGTTTAGCCGCTTGTTCGCCGGGAGCCAAGCCGGAAACCGGGTGCTGAGGTTACTGTGCTTCATAGTGGGGCGGCACTTTGGTTGGAGTGTCGGCGAAAACGCATCTCTCTTCATTCACACCCTTGGTAGTATCCTTCCTTGTAGGGATAAGTCACCGGATTGCGCCGCTGTTTGGTTTTCCAAGCATCGGCTTGGCTCCGGGCGCTTTGGTAATTTGCGTTTTTCCGGCCGTAGCCGGCACGAATGGAGGTATGATGAAAACCGGAGATCTGAAGGCTGCGTACAAGACAATCATGGATGATCATTTTCCGCAGGCGATGGAAGTGTCATTCATCGGGAAAGATGGAAGTCGTCAGACTCTGGTGTACGAGAAGGTAACCTGGGTTATCGACGGGGTGGAGAAAGGCCTTCGGTACGGCGAAAATCCCGGTCAGGAGGCTGCGTTTTACAAACTAGTAAACGGTAATTTGCGTCTCGGCGGGGTAGAATGCATCCATCCAGGCAACTACCTCGTCTCCGACTTAGAGTTGCTTCAGTCCGGCAAGCATCCGGGCAAAATCAACATTACCGATATTGACAACGCACTCAACATTTTGCGCTATTTTTCGGAGAAGCCGTGTACGGTTATCGTTAAGCACAATAATCCGTGCGGTGTTGCCGAGGCCGATTCATTGGCCGATTCGTACGCCCGTGCGCTTATGGCCGATCGGGTAGCCGCTTTCGGTGGTGCTATTGCGATGAATCGTGAGATGGACAAGGCAACGGCCGAGCAGATTGTCGATAGTTATTCCGAGGTCGTTGCGGCCCCCGCGTTTGCCGAAGGGGTCATGGATATGCTGGTCCGCAAGAAAAATCTTCGCGTGATGCGCATCGGTAACATTGAGCACCTAAGGGAGTTTGTCGGGCGACGGTTTGTGGATTTTAAGTCGCTCATGGACGGTGGGATGATCGCGCAGTGGTCGTATGAACCTCAAGCTCTTACCAGAGACAAACTATTGCCGGCCTCTACCAGTTACAAGGGGACGGAATACTCTATACGGCGCACCCCGACTGATCGGGAGTATGAAGATCTTTTATTCGGCTGGAAGGTGGAGGCGGGGGTTACCAGCAACTCGGTTATTTACGTCAAGGACGGTGTAACCGTGGGGATAGGCACCGGTGAGCAGGATCGAGTCGGGGTTGCCGAAATTGCACGCGATAAGGCTTACCGCAAGATGGCCGACCGCCTCTGTTGGGAGCGGCACAAGACGGCGTACAACCTGCTCGCCGATAAGGATCAGCGTGCGGCTCTCGATGTCGAGGTAAAGGAGAAAAAGGGCGGTTTGCCGGGGAGCGTAATGGTTTCCGACGCGTTTTTCCCGTTTCGCGACGGTGTGGATGTCGGTATTCGCGAAGGGGTCACGGCAATCATACAACCCGGGGGGTCGCTGAGGGACTTCGAGTCGATAGAAGCGTGCAATGAAGCGAATGTGGCGATGGTGTTTACGGGGGAACGTTCATTCAAGCATTAGTGCCCTGTTTCACAATCGGCAGTCCTTTCCCGGCGGCGTTTGGCCGCGCCGCTTTCGCTGCAAAACTGTTAAATACGTCTTAGCGGGCGTGTCCGGTTTCCATCGTTTGGAAGGAAAGAGCATGCTTGGCCGCATCTCGGAGAGGGAGTAGATTATTACAGATGCCCAAAAAAAAACATGACAAGCTTCACCCGCCGCTTAACAAAGCGGGTAAGCGTATGGAAGCGGCGGCAAAGGAGATGCTGGAAGCAATCGGTGAGGATCCCGCTCGTGAGGGATTAACGGCGACGCCGGCGCGCGTTGCGCGCGCTTTTCAGCACTTGACTGCCGGTTATAGTGTCGACGTCGGTCGGGTCATAAACCACGCGGTCTTCACGGAAGAAAACCTGAAAGATATGGTCGTGGTGACGAACATAGAGTTGTACAGCTTATGTGAGCATCACATGCTGCCGTTTTTCGGCAAAGCGCATGTTGGTTACATTCCGAAAAACAAGATTGTCGGCTTGAGCATAATACCACGCGTGGTCGACGTATTCGCCCGGCGACTTCAGCTTCAAGAGCGTCTTACACACCAGATAGCGCAAACACTGTGGGATCACCTCGATCCTCTGGGTGTCGGTGTCGTTATTGAAGCAAGGCATCTGTGCATGATGATGCGCGGTGTCGAAAAGCAAAACAGTGCCATGAAAACCAGTTGTATGCTCGGGCAGTTCCGAAAGAGCATCGAAACGCGAAGTGAATTTTTGTCCTTGGTAGGAGTGTAGGCAGAATTTGTCGATTTTCATTTAATTCCGAAGCATAAGGAATTCGATCTCTTCGCGATCAAACTATTGTGTCTGTTGTGTTTTTTTACCGCCGTTTTGTTGCGAGAGGTGTTTGGCGGCGCATAGCGGGGCCGAAACCAATAGAACGGACTATATTTCAGCCACGTCGGTCACTTGGAGAGCCTCAGGGGGGGCGATGAAGGGAACTGGCGTTATTTGGAGTGAAAAATGCGTCGCGGCGCGCAGGGACTAAGTCGCAAATGCCGGTACATGCGTTGAATTGAATCGTGAAATCAATAGTTTTTATGTTGGCCGCGAAGGGGCTTTCAAGAGAATGGAGGAGAGAATGGCACTGGAGGCGCTAAAGGGGATGGAATATCCCGGAAG
>WJJU01000092.1 GCA_014729595.1 Chitinivibrionales bacterium | reverse complement strand
CGCGCAGGCACTGCATAACGGAACGATGAGGCCAACCGACCGCAGACGGTTTTTCGCGCAAACACGTCGGTATCTCGAAAATGAAAACGAAGAGGTCAAAGATTACCTGGTTGAAGTTCTTGCCGACATCAATACCCATGAATCCATCGCCTTATTAAAGGAGCATTTAGGGCGGGGAAATGAGCGTATTCGTGCAATGATTGTATCGGCTCTCAGCCCTCGTGGCGGGGAAGATCTGCGAGCCACGTTTTTGGAGCTGCTGGGGGATCCGGACTGCCGAGTCGTAGCCAATGCCGTTGAGGCGTTGGCTGCTTATCGGGATCCAGATATCGCCGATACGCTTCTCGCATACACTAGCCATAAGCACCATCAAGTTCGCGCCAATGCGATCATGGCGGTATGGAGGTACCGGGAGCCGAAGCAGAGCGGCGCACTGAAGGGAAAGCTGCGGGAAATGCTCTATAGTGGGGATCCGGCGATAGTTGAAAGTGCTCTCTATGCTCTTGGTGAGACGGTGGGTGAGAATGAAATGCGTCGGGAACTCAAGACGTTTTCGGATACCTGCTCGGAACTCATTGATAACGACGGGGCGGTCCGACGACGTTATCTATATGCTGTAGCAAAATGCTCCGGAGAGTGGGCGCTTGATAGGCTGCTCGCGTCGGCTTCCGTGCCGGACACGCATCGGCGCGCTGAGTTGGTGGAGGCGATACGTCGAGCCTTAGTTTGCGGCATTTCGGCCACTCAGTTGATCGGCAGGCTTGTCCGTGCGGATTTTATGAGTAGAGAGGTAATCCTTAGAGGGTGCGTGACCGCCGGCGGGATTAAGGTGGGTGCCGCTAATGAGGAGCTGTTGGTCTCTGTTGCGGAGGAAGAAGCGGCGGCGGTGCGAGACGCCCGGCATAAATATAATGTTGTTGTGCGTTCCCGCGGCGGCGGCGCGGTTAAGTTGCTGGCGTTCGCCATTGCGGAGGAGTGTATCGAGAGGCGCATGAATAATTTAATTTATATATCCACGTTGCTCGATTGCACCGGCCGAATAGGTCGAATCACTCGACGACTTCATCACAAGCGACGGCACGTGCGGGCATGTGCGGTTGAGGTTCTGGACAACGTTGGTAATGCGAGGGTAAACCGTTTACTGGTCTCTTTGCTCGATGTGGTTTTTGATGAAGATGTGGGCGTTGGCCGAAGCGCCGGGACGGCGGACGGCGGCCGGTTGCGTGGGGTGGTTGCCGAAATGGAAAATTGTGCGAATGAGTGGGTCCGGACATGTGCTTACTATTGCCGAGTGACTGAACCGGATTGTACCCCAACGGCGTCCCAATAAATCGGCTCGGTTTTTTTGTATCGTTCTTGTTCTTTGGCCTTTTGTCGTATGTTTCGGGAGGAGTGTGAAAACCGCGCAAGCCGATACGTTGCAGATACTCGAAAAAGTGATATTTCTCAAGAAGAGCATGCTCTTTTCCGCGATGCGAACGGCGGAACTCAGGGCGATTGCGGCTGTTGCCGAGGAGTTGAGCTTTTCCGACAACGATGCGATCGTCCGAGAAAACGATATCGGCGACTCCATGTACCTGATTCGCACGGGGGAGGTGGCAATTGTCAAGGGCTCGGGCGGTGAGGAGCGAGTGGAGCTTGCGCGATTGTCTGCCGGTGATTGTTTCGGTGAAATGGCCGTTTTCGATACCGAATACCGTTCTGCGGGCGCATTCGCTCAGGGTATATGCACTATCCTTCGAATAAGCAGTGACGATCTCGTGGATGTAATTCATGAGCAACCGAATGTCGCTCTAGGACTGCTGAGGATATTCGTTCGGCGGCTGAAGAAGGCGGATGAAGTGATACACAAGCTAACCGTGGACGGACGGAGGAGGGTGGGTTGATGCGTAGTTGCAGAATATGGCTTTGGGGATGTTTTCTGGGGATGGCCGGCATAATGCTCCAGTGCGCGCCTTCCGGTCGAATGTCGGTCCTCATTCACATGATCGACGCTCAGGAGGCATACTTCAGCGGTGAGCTGTTGCCGACTTTCGGCAAAGAAAAAGAATATGCGATGGAGGTTGTGCACTACGAGGATGTCGACAGTATTGATGCGGAATTGGAGCGATATGAAGGAGAGATTGCACTTGTTAAAGTTCCCTTTGACAAAGCTTGGTCTCTCGTTTCAAAGGGGCTCATAAAGCCGCTTGGTTCCGTACTCACCGACAAAGAGCTTCGTGATTTGCATGACACCTACCTTCTTACGTCGCTGGGCGGAATCGAGGGAAAGCAGTACTACATACCACGAAAGCTCGAAACGCGGATTATGGTCTACCGCAAAAGTAAGGTTGCCGAGGCGATTGCGGCTTGGGGAAAGCACGTCGAAGCAATCGGTGAAGATCTCAAAAAATACAACGGCTACGGTCTGCCGGCTTCATACGTATTGGAAGAAGATCCGAACAAGTGGGATTTTTACGATGTGTTCGTTGTCGGTTGGGTTTGGGCTCATACGTCGTACGACGGCGAAACCGTCGGGCGCGTCGCGCATCGTGGAAAGCGGTATTCCGGGACGGCGCTTCGTGTTATCGACCGGGTGTATCAATGCGGCGGCGATAGTGCGGACGTGCTTGATATGACGGGGGAGGCGGTCGTTGACGCCTTTCATTGGGAAGCGGTATATGCTTCGGCGGGCATCTATAATGAGCGGATGTGGAAGGAGGCGTGGAGCGGCGTCGGGGTATGGCGGGGTTTTAAGGACGGTGGCGTATTTCTGTCGTTCATGACTCAGTTGGACTGCTTTTTTATCCACGGAACGGGGCGTGACGGTCTTGACGGGTATCTGGATGATCCGGACGACATGGGGGTGGCGGTGATGCCGCGGGGTGTCTCTCTGGAATTGGACGCCGAGGGCAATGTCGTTCGCCGGGGCGTACGCGCCATAACGACGGGCGGCTGGTGGTGGGGTATACCGCACGATACGCCGAATCCCAGGGCTTCGTATGAGTTGGCTCGTCATATCACCGACATGGAAAACCAGGTGCAGGGGTGCAGTCGCTTTGGCATGATACCCGTTCGCAAAGAAATCCTCAATGATATATCCGTTTTGTTTGGCGGAGGGTGGATAACCAACGTGTATGATGTATCACTCAAGCAATTAATGAATAATAAATACACGGTGCTGCCGTACAACCCCGATTTCGATGATATCAGAAATCTATACTTGGACGCCTGGTTCGAAATTGTCGCTCAAGGCCAAGGGGCCGCCGCCGAAAAAATCCCGGATCGTGAGCATATCAAGAGCATTTTGGAGAGTAAGTATGCCGAGGCCGCTAAACAGTATCTGTGAGTACACACGTCGACTAAATCATACGATGGTGTTTCGGTTAGGATAGACACAAATTGAACCGTGAGCCGGGAAAGCGTGCTGGTTGATCGACCTTCAGTAACACACAACACATGCGCCAATGGTAAGAATGAAAAAAGACGACTTCCGGACTGAGGAACTCGACCGGCTTCGTGAGGTGTATCGGGAGAACCCTGATGATCGGGATACCGGTGCCAAGCTTGGGCAGCTTTATACGGATATCGGTTGGCTTAATGAAGCGGCGGAGGTGCTTCGCGATCTCACGGAGCGTTTCTACGGTGATTATCCACTTTTGTTGGACTATGGAAATCTTTGCTGTCGAAGGCGGCAATACGATGAGGCCGTGAGAGTTTTTGGTGAGCTTGTGGGATTGCGGCCGGAGAGAATTGAGGGATGGAACAATTTGGGTATCGTCCAATTGATACAAGGCAACTACGAGGGAGCCCGGGATTCATTCTCTCAAGTTCTCGAACTCGAGCCCGATAACTGCGGGGCGCTCCTGAATTTAGGAAATTACTACGATAAAATGGGTGATCTTGATAAGGCGACCGGTTATTTCGAACGAGCCGTTTCCGTCAGAAAGGACTTCGCCGACGGCTGGTATAATCTGGGTAACGCCTATTTGGAGTCGGGAAAGGATCAAAAAGCGATCGAAGCTTTCGAAAAGGCTCTTCGCTATCAACCCGAATTCGGCTCTGCCCTGAAAAACCTTGGTTTTGCCTACGAAAAGGTGGAAAACCTTGAACAGGCGGAAGAGCATTACCTTCGCGCCTTGGAACTCAACAAGGGAGACGCCGCACTCTACATCAATCTGGCAACAATATATACTTCAACAAGTCGCTACGACAAAGCAAAAGATTTTTTTCTTCGTGCGGTGAAGCTGGCGCCCAAGGATGCCGGTGGTTGGATGGGGTTGAGGCATCTGTCTCTTCTCAAGGGCGACATTAACACGTTCGTGCGTGCTACGCTCGCGGTTATGCATCGGCTTAGTGCCGCTGATGTTGCCGGGTCCATCCGTCGTCTTCGGGAACTGGAGCATTTCGAGAAGGCCGGAGAGATCCTGAAACAGGCCGATCGCTTGGCGCTTGAAGGGGATGAGCTTGATGCGGAGCGGCTACTCAATTACCAACGCTCCGGAAAAAACGGGGATAAGATTGCCCCGCTTGTGGAACGTTTGCGGGCAATTCCTGATCCGACCGACGAGGTACGAGCCGGTCTGGGCGCTTATTACCTCGAAATCGGAGAGGTGGATGTGGCCGCGGGCATTCTCGGTTGCGTGAAAGAGAAAAGTCTTGCGGTGCTTCGAGCTTATTGGACGGCTCTTGAGCGGCTGGAGAAACTGGCGGAAGCTCGGGAGAGTATAGAAGGATACCTGAGCGACAATCAGGACTGTGCCGAGGCATGGCTTTATTTTGCTCAAGTGGCACTCAAGGAAGGGCGGCTTAGCGAAGCACAGTCATATTTGGTCAAAGCGAAACGTTTGGGCTTTGTTGATCTGGAGCTTCTCGAATCGTTACCAGAGCTGAAGCGGATGTATGAAGCGCTCGGAGGTTCGGTGTCATAAGCGAAATCGCCGGAGGCACGGAAGCGATGGAAGCGCCCGCCGCGCACAGGGGGATACCGCGTTATAGCCGTGTTTTTTCTCTTGATGCCGATTTGAAGGCGACAAACCATTCGCGGTGGATTATGCCCCATGCTTGCTTTGGAATCAACCTTGCTT
>WJJU01000091.1 GCA_014729595.1 Chitinivibrionales bacterium | reverse complement strand
GTATGGTGCCGGGTAGGCACGCCGGCGGCACGGATACTATCCGGGGCGACTTCATACCGAATGTGCATGGCGCAACTGTTAGCGGCAAGTCGTGCGCTCTCCCTTTGGCCGCGGCAAAATGCATTTTCGGGTCACTATCGCTCACCAAAACGGTATCACCCTCTCGCCGTCATTAGCCGAACATCCTCCTTTTTTATGCGACGAGCGCCGCTAAATGGTATACTACCAAATAGGGACGTTGGTTTGAAGCTCATGGTCAGTGCCGCCGAAACTACGCTTACTCCGATCATAGCAATGTCGGCGGACAGTAGGTAAGGTATTTCGGTTTGACACTGTGAAACGAATTTGTAGCGTGCAAAGGAGGAGGAGATGTTTAATCGCATTCGCTCATACGCACTATTTGGAGGGTTGTGTCTGGTGTTGGCTTCCCCGAGTCGGGCGGTGCTGGGAATAGGTGCCCATTGGGGGGCGGATCTGACGCTCAACATGCCGGATATGGAGGGGCGCTACGCTAGTGTCGAAAAGTATTTGCCCAATGTGTACGATGCAGGCAGCGTGGTCGATGTTGTTCGGAGTACTACCGGTGAAGAATTAACAGCCGAGCAGGAGCAAATTCTCGACTCGGTAATTACTCTTATTGAGAACAATCAGGTTCCCGCATTGACCAAGCAGTTACCTATGACATTTAACCGTATTGATTTGGAGCGGACACCGATCAATTTTGGGGCAAAAGTGTATGTAGACATCATTCCTTTGCTGGATGCCGTCGAACTCTCCTTTAATTTGGGAGCCTGGGAGTACTATGGATTCTTATTGTATCCCCGTGCCGTGGACCAATCGATTCAAAGCGTAGACGATATCGATTTGAGCGACCCGTCCAATTTGTCGTACGATGATTTTCTTACATTGGACACCATGGACCTTACGCTGGAGGCGTTCGAAAAGGATTTTTTGTGGTTTGACCAAACGCCGCTTCTGAAGCTTCAATTTGACCTGACGGTTCGAAAGAATATCCTTACGGTTCCCGGCCGAATGAAGATCCTTAAAGTTTACGCCGGCGGTGGGCCCAGTGTACATTTTACAACCCCGGTGCTCACTGAGGAGTTTGTCATGGATGTCATCGAAGAGACCATCAAGGAAACCGGAATGGATTTCGCGACACTCATGGATCCAAGCAAGTTCATGGACAAAGAAAACGGGCTGGGCGAAAAGATTATGCGGAAGCTGCTCGATGAAAGCATGGTTCCAAAGTGGGGAATGCACCTTGTTCTGGGCACCCATGTGAAGCCTCCGATACTGCCGATTGGTTTTTATGGTGATGCCAAACTTATGATCCCTTTCGGGCCATACAATGAAGATGCACAGCTTGAAGGGTATGGCTTCCTGTTCAACGTTGGTTTGACGGTCGGCTTGTGACGGTGTGAAGCTGGTGGCGTTTGAGCTTGGGATTGGAGAATCAAGGAAGAAGAAGATGGGAGAATGAAGGATCCCAGGCTCCTGTTTCGCTACAGTGTAATGCAACGGAACCTGGCTTGTGCCGGCTTAGCAAAGCGAAAACGAAACCCGGAGCTTAGCCGGCGTGTGGCATGAAGAAAGCGTGATAGTCCCGGTGCCTTGTCTCGGTGAATCATTCGAGCGAAGTCGGCAGTGGTAGCCGGGCACCAGGCTTTTGTGTGAGGAACGAAACCGGGGTAACCTACTCAACGCGCTGTAATACCACCGCGGCATTGATCTTCTTGTTTCCGCGCAGAACGGTTACGGTAACTGAATCGCCAACCTTATGTTGCTCCAGCCGATAGGCGAGTTCGTCCGAGTTGGCGATTTTTTTGCCGTCTACCGCAATGATTACATCACCAAGGGTGACACGCCCAAAGTAATCCCGGCTTAGCCCTCGAAGACCGGCGCGTTCCGCCGCACTTCCCGGATTTGTTCGGGCAATACCGACGCCGGCTATTCCATATTGACTCATTATGTTGTCGGGAAGAAGCTCCACGCCGAGGCCGGGACGAATGACTTTTCCGTACTGGATTAATTGAGGTATAACCCTTTTGACCGTATTTACCGGTACCGCGAAGCCGATGCCGGCACTCGCGCCGCTGGGTGTCATAATCGAGGTATTAACGCCTACAAGATAGCCACGTGAGTCGAGAAGCGGTCCGCCTGAATTCCCCGGATTGATTGCGGCGTCGGTTTGAATTACATCGTGGATCGTTCTTCCCGTAACCGCCTTAATCTGACGCCCAAGTGCACTGACTACGCCCACCGTCAGGGTCTGATCGAGTCCAAACGGATTACCGATCGCCAGTACTTTCCTTCCGACTTTAAGGTTTGTAACCGAGCCGGGCGTAAGGGGTCTAAGTTCTTCCGCCGGCGCTTTAATCTTAATAACCGCCAGGTCTTTGTTAGGTGCTATACCGACAACCGACGCTTCGTAACTTTTGCGGTTACTGAGTGTTACCGAAATGTTGTCGGCGTTTTTTATTACATGGAAATTGGTGACTATATGGCCTTTGTTATCCCAAATAAACCCGGAACCGCTTCCTTGAGGAATCTCGAAAACATTCATAGACCACAAATCCCATTGCACGCTCTTGCTGGTGATAAAAACGACGGAAGGTGAGGACTTACGGAAGACGTCGATCGTATTTCGCTCGTACTCCAGGAGCGCATCGGCACCGGGTGCGGCGCTAACGGCAAGGAGAGTGATAGTTGTGAAGAGGGCACGGGAAACGGTCATTGACGGTTGACTCCTTTGAGAATCGAGCGGCCGTATCATACACGCCGCCCGTTTGAAGAACCACCTTCTATTGAGTCGCCGCCAGAATGTCTCCCAATGCGGCATATACCCTGATAGAGAGCTGTTCCTGTTCGGCGGCGGGGAGATGCTCGCCGGCATTGAATAGAATAAATGAAAGATAACGTGTTAAAACAATTACAACGAGCTTTATGCGGTCATGCTCGGTGCTGGATTCAAAGATTTTTCGGATATTGTAGTAATTAAGCGTTCCATTATCGTTGGGAATTAACTCATGGAGCGTCGTGTTGTTGTGCGGGCCGTTGTCAATGAAATCCCGACCCAAGCGCGTGAGTTCATCTTGATCTTCTTCGCTTTTGCTCGATTCGTAAATCGCCATGAGGGCTCGGTTGAAACTCTCGACAATTGCGCGAAGCATCTGTTCTTCAACTTCGTGCCTGGGCAACAACTCCAGCAGACCGCGGCTAACCAGCCTATGTGCCGTGCCAACCGTTTCTTCGTCGGACAAACCGAGCATACCCCCAATTTCAGCCAGGGTCCGTCGACTGTCAACGCTCTCAACGAAGGCACGCTCCACTTCAGGACAGCTTTCGAGTACCGCTACCGCACGATCGAGGACCATAGTTTTGCGAGGCACGGTTTCGCGGTAGTAATTGATTTCATCGAGATGACGCAGCCCTTCCATAAGCATGGCCTGGGTGTCCATGTAGGTAGTCGCAGGGAGTCGTGAGACGTCCAGGTCGTGAGTGAACCAATAAATTCCGCTTCCCAAAGAAACTGTATCATTGAATATTCGCGCGGTTCTTTTCTGAAGCTGTTCGTAGAGCTGGGGAAGCGTCAGGAATCCCTTGTCCACCAAAGCCTGCCCCAGTTTTCGCCCTCCGGGATCGGCATTGAGTGCAGCTTGGACCTGTTCGCGCGTCACCACCTTTTCTCTGACGAGAAACTCGCCGATTAAATCTTCCCTGGCGGAAGAACGCGCCAGCCGAATCGCGCCGGAATCGAAAAACAGGTCCCGACGAATATTGTTCGTCACAATCGTAAGAATACCGGTAAGGCGGCTGTTGCAGACAAAACTGAGGATTTCCACCACCCAGCCTACGCGAGGAATTTGGCCCGCCATGAGTAGCCGGGGAGAGTCTTCGCTTCTACTCTCCTGCTTTTCCAAAACGAGCAATCCATCGCCGCTCACGCTTATACGATACCGGCCGGCATGTGGAGACAAGAGCTGCCGTTCGCGTTCTCCCGGTATTCGAATGGTGCCGTCGTCGTCTATAATAATCATTGGTCAGATGTGTTTAAATTCAGGCTACCGCACGAGGATTCATTATTGTACTCATTGGCCCCGATATAGAGGAATAGCGTGTCGGTGAACCGTTTCTAGTCTGATTACCGGCAACACGCCGAACATCGATGAACCCACTCCGTCTTTGGGCAAAATCTCGGCCCGCGGACACCCCCCAAATAGTTGCCGACCTTCTTCGTTCGGCGAAGCACGAAAACAGCAAAATATAACATTGGTGCCGATGCGGGCTCGGATGAGGTCAATTCTACCGGAATCAAACGATGGCGCCGGTCTTGCTCGAGACGTCGCTTTACCGGGCCCTCACCATCACAAGCACTATTTTGAACCGCTTGCGGGCATCAACCGCGTGAGGTTTGTCGGCGGGCATAATAATGGCCTGAGGTGCGGCGACTTCGTATTCTTTATTCTCAATCGTAATAATGCCGGAGCCGTCCACAACCTGGAGAAGAGCGTCGTAAGGTGTGGAATGAGTGCTGAGCCGCTGTCCTTCATCAAAGGCGAAAACGGTTATGCTTCCTTCCTGCTTGTCTATTATGGTGCGGCTGACAACCGATCCTTCCTGATAAGCCACCAGATCAGCATAGTCGAACGGTGTGGAGATAAGTTTTTTATCAGTCCCTTTTCTTTCGGCCATGGTATTCCTCCCTAGATAAATTTCGCGTTGGTTGTGCTTGGCGATATCAATGATCATGCCGGCTATCAATTACGCATAAAGCCGGTACAAAGGTGTTGATATAGATCAAGCAGTATGCTGAGTCGCGGTTTGTCGATAACCGATGGATCGGGAGATCTAGTATTTCAAAGATGACGACTGAATTCCAACCGCCTAATCGTGTTTATAAGGCGTTGTGAATGGAACGGTTTAGTAAGCCGACCACCGACGAAGGGGAGGTTGGGGAGGATTTCGGTATTGCCCTTATAGTCGGAGGGAGCGATCGGATGCTCGTTTTCATCGCTCATCACCAGAACCTCCACATCGAAATTACGGTAATAAAGCTCATCAACAAGATCATAACCGCTTTGGTCGGGCATGACGAGATCAGTGATGACAAGCCCGATGCGATCACCCGCCACCTTGGAACGTCGCATAATCTCGATTGCTTCACCAACGGAGCCGGCGGTCAACACCTTCCCGGCCTCGTAATGAAGAAACAGTGAAAAAGATGAGCGGCAGAAATCCCGCATTTGCGGATCATCGTCCACAATGAGCACCTTGCCGCCGCGTCGAGCCGGATCATAAGTACAGTGATGCATCCGCGAGCGCTGGACCGCGCTTTCGCGGACGGAATATTGGAGTCTGTCACCGCAGCGGATAAAAGGTTTCGAGCACAACTTCTCCGAAGTCACGAACGGACAGGGAGAACGTACTCGTTTGCTACGCCTGACTCGGTCTTCCATGCGGCGCCTGCTCAGGGAAGCGTCAAGTCGGCTGTGCTCCTGGTACCGGTATATTTGTTCTTGCGGTGGCTGCGGCTCAGGTTTTCGGGGTACACTGGGATTAACATCGCTAAGTTCAGGTGGACGCTTTTTATCCATCGCAGCATGCTTTATTTCTCCAACTCCCTGTGGCGCATAGGGATAGGCCTGCATTATTTGTTCTAAACGATCTCCTCTCGCACGATCGGCCAAAGCTTTATCTTTGCTTTGCGGCGGGGCTGCTTCGGAGGCGGAATCCGCTTCGGCATCGGGACGGCGGAAAATGCGATCGACAATCACAAGCCCGGCCCCGGACATGGTCGGCGGTGAGCCTCGCCGCGCCCGCTGTCGCAAAACCTCACCTAAATAGGAGCGGTTTTCCGGGGAGTTGATATCCAAATCAGCCATAGCGCCAAGCTCGTTTCCAATTGAATGTAGCAACAACGACCGTACGAATGAGATTCGAGCATACCGGCAATAGCCGGTAATCGCTCACTCATCGCACCCGATTGGTCATAAAGCTCCCTCAACAGGGGCTTCATTACTACAATCTACCGAATATTTCTCCCAATGTGGCTAAAAAATGCAAAATCGGCCGCTAAAAGGCGAGCTTGAGGGAAATAAGCTTGCGCCGGTTATTCTTTTAGCGGTATTTTTCGTAGCAATGAAAATCGGATTTTTTGTGGTTCCGTCGTAAGGCCGGCTCGCGCGGGGACATAAATACGCAACTACCTTCCTATCGCCCCGTTGAGCGAGTTGCCGGTCTTCCCTTCCAGGCCACGGGAAACATTTGCATATTGAATTGATAGACCCGATCTGCCTCATTGTCGAACTGAATCATACCCATAATGCGTTTCCTGAGAAGCCGAAGCTCTTCCATAAGTTTAGCGGCCGTTTCCTCCGAAACCGACAAGGTAAGCGTCGAAAAGTCGCTGTCGGCCTTGGAAGGCTTCTCGAGTACACGCTGAGCTTGCTCCATGACGGCCAAATTGTAGTTACGAACCAATGCCGTTGCCTCGTCGGAGGTGCCGGAAGTGACTGATTTATCCACAAGCATGAAAGCATCGTCCGCACCTCGTTTTACTAAGCCCAGTTTTGTCAGCACCCGCAAGGCTTCCTGAATATCTTCGGTCGTTAGTGGCGGATCAAATAGCTTTGCCATCTCCTCATAATCCTGAGGGCCGTATCGCTTGAGGGCCACAAGGGATCGAACGGCCGTGTAATACCATTTAGCATAATACTCGGCATGAGTGGATGACAACACCCGCATCTCTTTGTTCCATAATTTCGCCAGCCTCATCAAAGAGGATCGACGTGTTGATCCGTTTTGGTTTCGGCGTGCTCGCACTAAGTGTTCGAAGTATTCAGCTTCTCCTCCGGCCAGTGAAAAAATTGTGCAGAGTTTCTTTATGTGGCAGCAACGGATTGCAACTCGTCCATAAAGCATATTGTAGACCGAAGTCGGCGACAGCCCACCAAGTTTTTTGGCGATATAGCCATACGAAAAACGTGGGTTTTCGGCATGCTTCGCGCAATAGGCATCGCGCAAAAATCTTTGTGGATCTCGATAATCGAAAATTTTGAGCATGGTCAATCTCTTTGTCGCTACTCGCTTTATCAAAGAGTGTGCTCGAATTTACTGAAACTGTTCCTTAAATGCGGAAAAATCTTGCTTAAGCGCCTTAAGCTCCTGATCCAGGTGTCGTACTTCCTCTTCGAGACGTGCAATTCGCCCGCTTTCCCGGTCATCCCTTGGTTCATTCGAGGAGCTTGAATTACTCTCCGGCATTTTTTCTTCAGCCGTAAAGTGTTCGCCTGCAAGCAGATGAGTAAATCGACTCTCTTTGCGTCCCGGTTGTCTGGATAATTCCTTAACAAGTGGACCATCGGTCCATGAGATGAGTGATGCCAATGTTTCTTCAACCGCCTTCAAGTTACTAAACTCATGCATGCGCCCGGTTCGTGAGCGTATTTCCCCCACGGTCTGAGGACCGCGCAACATAAGCACACACAGAACCGCGCATTCCGCATCAGCCAAGCCCAAATAGGTCGCCAGATTGTGCTCATACTTGGGTACACGCGCACCGGCGTCGGACCTCAACCAAACCAGATGTTTGGCTCGAAGGTTATCCAGCGCTTGTGTTATTTCGGCTTCGGTAAGTGTCATAACCGGTTCTCGATTGGATTTTTGGTTGCATGCGGCGGCCAGGGCGTTGAGGGTCAAAGGGTAATAGTCAGGCGTGGTCCGCTCCTTCTCGATAAGAGATCCCAGAACGCGTATTTCAACAGGTGCAAGCTCCAGTTCCATGAATACCCTCTTGGTTTGCGTTTATCACCAATATAATTGCGTATAGCCCCTGGGGTAGGGGCATAGGTCAAAGGTACCTACGCATTCTTTGGGAAATCCGCCACCCTACTGATTGCTTCGAGCAGTAGCCTTGCGGGAACCGGCTTCGCCAGCACCGCCGCCGCACCTATTTGAAGAGCCAGTTTGCGGCACAGCGTACCTTTTATATACATCCCACCACCGGATACCGCTATCACCGGTATGCCGTCGAATTCCTCTCGTATCTTGCCGATCAACTCAAGTCCGTCCATGTCGGGCATAAGTACATCGGCTATAATCACATCTGCCGGATCACGGCGCTGAGCTCGCAGCCCTTCGCGGGCTGAATGAGTACCGGTTACCCGATAACCCGCTTCTTCGAGGGTTTCCGTCCATACTTCGAGAACATCGGGATCGTCGTCCACGATAAGAATATGCACCTGCTTCAAATGAAGTCCTCTCCGACCTATGAATACATCTTTTATATGCTGTTGTGTCACGATGCATAAATAAGGGGAAGTCTCACTACGAAGCATGAACCTTCATTGAGAGCGGATTCAAATCCAATTTCCCCACCATGTCCATGGACAATCTTGCGGACCATCGCGAGTCCCATCCCTGTACCACCATTGCGCGCACGTGTAGTGAAAAATGGCTCAAAAATTCTCGATTTATCTTCCGGGGCTATGCCCTCCCCGCCATCCTTCACTGCAAGAAGTGCCCAGCGGTCATTTTCGGTGGATGTGAACACGGAGATCGGCCGGTCGGCGGAACGAAGTGATTGGCAAGCGTTGATGATCAGGTTAAGCACTATCTGCTCCAATTCGACGGTTCTTCCTCGAACTACCGGCACACGCGGATCAAGACATAAGGAAAAGTGGCGTGTACATTCTCGTATATGATCTTGAGCAATCCGCACGGCTTCCTCAACCGTATGATTAAGATCTACGAGCCTACGCTCTTTGGGATTCTCGCCATTCACGTAGCTCTGCAGCGATTCGAGCATTTCCTCGATTTGTCGGCAACCTTTTTGCATGTCTTCGATAGCTTTCGTTATCCATTGTGACAGATCCGCCCAATCCTGCCGGCATACACCGGCACGGAAAGGCTCTTCCAACGACACCGAAGCATGTGTGCAAATGAACTTCCAACGCTTATACAAGGATTCGCCACGCAGCATCATCCAGTTGAGGGAGTTGCGGATATCGTGCGAAATGCCCGCCTTAAGCAAACCTATTGATGTCGCCCGCTCAAATTCCGGTGAATCGTTGTCTTGAATGCTCTCCCGCATACCGATGTCGCTCATTTTTTGCTTAATTCCGTTTCTTTTCCTTTGATACGTTGACGCTGGCCTGCCATAAAGGATAGTCCAAAGCGGGACGCGAAGTCAATAGACTCTCTAAAAATCCGTTTAAATCAAACTTAAGGGGCTCTGTGACAAAAAAGAATTGCGAAGTTGTCCGCGTAAGTATATGTGTGCGATTTGGGCCCGAGCGTCCCTGCCTTTCAGGGTAGGGTATGCCCAACGATGCAACCGATAATTCCGCTTGTTTTTTTAGGATGTGATGGTGTTCTTGGATGAAAAAGATGAGATTTGTCTTGACATCTTTGGCTCGCCGTGGTAATATTGGTCATACCTGTTCTCCAAAAAACTATTCAACAAAGGGGGGCGTTATGGCAAGCTGGATTGGAACCGGTGGGAGCAACCCTGGAGACGTTAAGACGGAAGGAGATTTGGAACTTTATAAATCGTCGTATCCAACCGCCCAGATCCTCAATTACAATCATGACAACGTAGGGGTTATATTGGACGCTTACTATCATGGTAGTTGGAAGTCGGCGGATGCGGGGTCAAATTTTAGAATTTACAAATTAAGCGACAAGTTGCGCTTCAGCTATTCCTCGGGCGTCAGTGCCGGCTCGACAATTAGTGATTGGGCAAGCGAAGATTCTAATTGTGGAATCGTACTCGATAAAAATGGAAATGTAGCCGTCGGGCACGCAAATCCCAATGCGCAACTTCATATCGAGGGGAATGTGGAGCTGACCGACGG
>WJJU01000090.1 GCA_014729595.1 Chitinivibrionales bacterium | reverse complement strand
GATGAAGAGTATCCGTTACGTAACCCGCGTACCGGCGAAGTGGTCGGGCGCCTGAAGGCATCGAAGGTTTATAAGCGAATTGTGGAACTTGCCTGGAAAAATGGAGAACCGGGCATCGTGTTTATCGACAAAATCAATGACGACAACCCAACGCCGCACATTGGACGAATCGAGAGCACGAATCCTTGTGGGGAACAACCCCTGCTCCCCTATGAATCATGCAATCTCGGCTCCATTAATCTTGCCCGCATGATTAAAGAAGAGGATGGTGAGAAAAGAGTCGACTATGCCAAACTGGGTGAAACGGTTCGGACGGCCGTGAGATTTCTCGACAATGTAATTGAAGTGAATAAATACCCGTTGGCCGAAATTGAGCAGATGACAAAAGGTAATCGTAAGATCGGTTTGGGGGTGATGGGATTCGCGGATATGTTGCTTGAATTCGGCTTGCCTTACGATTCTCACGCCGCCGCCAATTTGGGTGAAGAGGTGATGGGGTTTATTCGGGAAGAGGGGCGCAAGATAAGTGCTTTTTTGGCGCAGGAACGTGGAGTATTTCCCAATTTCAAAGGATCGGTCTTCGATAAGGAGGGCGGCCTTAGAATGCGCAACGCAACGGTAACGACCATCGCTCCCACCGGCTCAATTAGTATGATTGCCGGGTGCTCAAGTGGCATAGAACCGCTTTTTGCGATCGCCTACGAAAAGAATGTACTCGATGGAGAACGGCTTCTGGAGGTGCACCCGGCTTTTGAAGCGATCGCAAAGCAGGAGGGCTTTTATTCGCGGGAATTGATGGAGATGGTGGCCGAAACCGGCAGCCTTTCGAAGATATTTGGAATACCTAAGCGTATCCGCGATCTTTTTGTCACCGCCCACGACATAAAGCCGCGTTGGCACATTACCCTTCAGGCTTCGTTTCAAAAATACACCGACAACGCCGTTTCAAAAACGGTGAACTTTCGTAACGATGCAACGGTGACGGATGTCGAAGAAGTGTATCGGTATGCGTTTCAGCTTAATTGTAAAGGCGTCACCGTGTATCGGGACGGATCGCGGAAGGGGCAGGTGCTCACCAGCGGCACACAGGCGAATGGTGGCGCGGTCGGCCACGAGGGTGGTGGGATAATTCATCCCCGTCCTCGCCCCAATGTAACGCGCGGCCATACCTATAAAACAAAGACGGGTTGCGGAAATCTCTATGTTAATATCAATTCCGACGAATTCGGTCTTTGTGAAGTATTCACCCAGATGGGTAAGTCGGGTGGCTGCGCTGCGTCGAATGCCGAAGCTGTTGCGCGATTGATTTCCATAGCATTCCGAGCGGGGGTCGATCCCAAGGTCGTTGTGGAGCAGCTCCGGGGGATTCGGTGCCCGGTACCGACTTGGATGGAAGGCGAGATGATCCTTTCGTGCGCCGATGCCATTGGGCGGGTTCTCGAGAAGGCTATCGTCGAGGTGGAGCGCTTTCGGATGAATCCCCGACCGCGGACAAAAGCTTTGCCGGTAAAAACCGAAAGCAGGGAAACCGAAAAGCCCGAGGGCAATGTCGAGCATGGTTACTGCCCCCAGTGTCCTGAATGCGGTGGTATGATGCAGCACGAGGGCGGGTGTGCGGTCTGCAAGCGATGCGGCTTTTCGAAATGCGGCTAAAGCGACGAAATGCAAATTTTCGGCAACTCATGGGCGGCTTATTGCGGCCGCCCGCCGTTTAAAATTAAAGGATGAAGACCCCGGTGAAAACGGATGTGCTCAATCGAGATTGCACGTTCGTAATGATACCTATTGGCTTATTGGATCAGATAATGCACGGGGCACAATGTATGTTATTGACTACATAGCGCGGATGCCGACCGAAAACTCAGACCATTCGCATTGCTAATGCGCTGAGCGATCCCTTTCACCGAACATCTTGTGGAGCGGTTGAATCATGAAAATTCTCACCCATGCACTCGCGGTTTTTCTGACCGGCGCGGTTGTGCTGTGGCTTGTTTTAAGTAGATTTCCGGCGGTAATGGAGCATGAGGCCGTCATGGATCTCATCCATATATCTCAGGCCGTCGAGAAGTCTCTTGATGATCTCTCTTCTTCTCTCGAGCGGCAAGTGTCCGCATTTGGCGCCGCCGTAGCCGAAGATCGTAATTTTGCCATGAAGCTCATTGTGGAAAACGACACATCGGCCTCCGAAGTGACGGGTATCGCGGGGCGCTATATGGAGCCGATGGGTTTTGATGTTTTGGAGATATCGACTCCCGGGGATCTGGTCCTTTCGTGGGGACATTTTCCCGCCCGGGCGGGTGAGTTGAACGGTGGAAGCGATGCACTGATCGGCGGTCGTCCCTTATGCGTAGTAGAAAACATCAAGGGCAAGGACGTCCTGACGCTTCAGGCGGGAAGCAGCGTTCGCTTTGCGGAGCAAACTTTTCACTGTTCCGGTGGAGTGATTGTTGACGAAGAGCTGCTTCGGCGGCTTACACCACGCAATGGAGTACGCGTTATCCTGCGCAGAGGAACAAATGTGATCGGGCTCGAGGGGGTGGAGACGATTTCCGATGTTGAAAACAACCGAATCATTGTCAATGACGAGACGTTTCCGGCATCATCCGTCACGCTGCCTTCCGCCGGCCTCGAAGAGCCGCTTGAGTTGATTGTGATAATGGATAAGCCGGTTAAGTTCTCCCCTTTGGAATTATTGTAGTCGGTGTGCGAGCACGGTACCCCGATTTCATGGCAAACAATACGGGCACGCCAAATCATCCGTTCGGTGCACAATCCTGCTGTGAAATATATCGTCGGCAATGAATATCGGCGGCCGGAATCGTGGCGAAAATCGACTAATTTGCGCTTTCACGATACCGGCTCGGAGACATCCCGGTAGCTTTGCGAACGCTCTGGGCGAACTGTGCAACACTTTGAAAGCCGCACTCAAGCGCAATGACCTGAACGGTATCGGATGAAGTGGCGAGGCGGTTCAGTCCGTGATTTGCGCGAAGATGGTTTCGGTAGCGAATGGGGGAAAGCCCCATCACCTCGCCGAATAGATGCTGAAATCGGGATCGGCTGAGAAAGCAAAGCGCGGCGAGTTCGTCGATGGGGG
>WJJU01000089.1 GCA_014729595.1 Chitinivibrionales bacterium | reverse complement strand
GTACACACCTTGCCTATCGCACTGTGGCGCGATCCGGACACCGGCCGCACCTGGGTGTATTTCGAGGATTACGAAACCGCCGAAAAGGGTATCTATCGCTTTCCGCTTGACGCGCCCGATGAGATCGCCGAACCGGTATGGACCAAATCCATTCCCGGTCACGAAGAGTTCGAGTTCGGCCGGATGTCCTTTTCGGCGGACGGCCGCTACATGGCCGGCGCATTCCCCTGGCCCTACATGGGTGTTGCGGAAATTCCCAACGGCCGATATTACGAAATCTGCACTAACTGCTGTCAGGGTACTATCGCGCCCGATAACAGCTACCGCGTATTTCATCTTGAAGGCGACCATCGTCTTTTATACCTGGACAGCGCACTTGTGGAAGGAGGTGCGGTTCGGATTGCATCGCCGGATCTTGGCGTCGCGATCGCCGAGCAATACGGCGAACCCGCATCACAGCAAGGACAGGTAACCTGGTCCAACGATATTCGCGTCGTTGTCGGTAACGGTCCATTCGATAAGCAAGGACAGCGGTCGCTTCGCCTTTACCTTCTTTCGGAAGATCTCCGCACGATCGAGCGGGCGTTCAAGCTTACCGACGAGACCCGGTCGAGCGGATGGGATAGCTGGGTGGAGGCATGGGTCGCGCCTCCTCATCCGCGGTTGGGCGCCCATTCACTCGATTTCGAGACCCTGCCGGGCGCGGATACCCTCGTCAAACGTCTTGCGATCGCCGAAAGCCGTGACCTTGCGCCCGATGACGTGACGCTCGATGTGGATGCGGACTGGCTTCGTGTCACCGCCGCCCAAAGCGATTCCGGCATCGAACTGGTAAACATCGTACGCCCCGAGGCGCTCCCCTCCGGTCTCTATGCGGCCTCCGTCGAAGTCGGTATTCCGGAGATGATCGAAACGTATTCGGTCTATCTGAAAGTGGAAGGCGAACGGACAACGGGCGCCCTTACGATCAGCCCCCGATCCGTTACCTGCGCCGGCGGCGAGCGGGTACGGTTCGGCGTCGATGTGCGGGATCAATTCCATCAGCCTTTTGACGTACCTGTAGCGTGGTCGGTGAGCGGCGGAGGGACGATCGATACCGCCGGATTGTTCCTGAGCGATGGAAGCCGGGGACGATTCACCGTTATTGCCCGGCCCGCGCATGGCGGGGCCGCAAGGGACAGTGCAATCGTCGAAGTTCGCGTCGGCGAACCGCTTGCGCCGGGCTATTTTGGGCACATGCTTCGACTCGCGGACCAAAAGGGCCGATTCATGCTCGACCCGGCCGATTCCGCCGGGATCGAGGTGTACTATACCGGCGCGGGGGCGGCCGCGCCCGCGCCCGGCCGGCGGATCATTGTGGGAGACCGCACATTAATGTGGGTGGAAGCGACCGATGAGGACGGCGTCTGGCGTATCGACGGTACCGGCGAGCCGGCAATCGGATACTGGCATATCCCGGTCGTCAGTGAAGAAAGCCGGACGGTCAAAATCGGCGCCCGCCGCGATAATGCCTTGAGCGCATGGGGTGACGGGATTCAGCTTTTCAACGTGGATTACCCCGACACGTCGCTTCGTTACTCCGCCAAACTGCAACTCAATCCCGGCGCCACGAACCTTCTCTTCAGACTTACCGTCGACGGCGGTCCGGGATTGTTCGCCGCCGGAATCGCCGATACCCAGGAAAAAATGGTCTCGGACCTGCGATATTCTTCGCTGAAAGTCCCCGATTCATCGATAATCCGCGTGCTCACGCCAAACGGCGGGAATCATTTTCGGCCCGGTGACACCCTTGCCGTAACCTGGAGCTGTGCGGTTTCGCATTTCAGCGGGGTTGTAATTCGGCTTTCGTTGAACGCCGGTCGTTCGTGGCATCAATTGAACGCCACGCAGGCGATCTCACCATCGCACGATCAGTGGGCGAACTTTAAATGGGTCGTTCAGGATTCTCTCTATGGCCAGTCTACGATGACCGGCGAAGCCTTGATCGAAGTCTCGGAATACGACGGCTATTTCGTCGATTGGTCCGACGGTTTGTTTTCCATCGGGGACAGCGCCTCATCGACACGGCGGCTCGCCGACTCACCCCCGCTACGGCGCTCCCGTCCGGTTATGGGTCCCGGCGGTATCGATTACGTGGCCCGCGGCGATGGTCATATAACCTTATGCGTGCTGAACGCGACCGGACGTCTCGTGTCTTCGACAACGATACGGGAACCGGGCAGATACCGGTTGCTCACGGCCGGCACGGCAAGCGCCGGTGTGTATTTTATAGCTC
>WJJU01000088.1 GCA_014729595.1 Chitinivibrionales bacterium | reverse complement strand
TTGCCTTGTAAAGGCGTGAACGACCCGCACCCCTTTAACATTTTCGGACAGATTCGCAACAAGCTTGCTGTTGAGTTCTCGTGCATTACGTTGTGCCGTCGACATCCGTTTTTGATACCGCACCGTAACTAAGGCGACAATCGGCACAATGAACGCCGTCGGTATAAGAAGCGACGCCGACACCGAAAGCATTTCACGGAACGCGAAAATTATGGCGGCACCGAAATAGAGCGCCATCATCAACGAGAACGTCATGAAATGGTTTATCTGAAACATGTCGCCGGTATTGCGCGCGATAAGCCAACCGGTCTTATGCGTATCGTAAAAGCTTTTCGACAACAATTGCAGCCGCGTGAAAAAGCGCTTACGAAGACGCAGCATGGCGCGATTGGTCGCCGTCAAAGTAAACAACCACTGCCCCCATCCGCTGAGCCGGTTAATTAAACATGCAAGAATAAGCGGTATCAGCAGTTGCATGAGCGATACTCCGTCAATGTCGGGATGATCGATCACCTTCTTAACTTCGCGAATAATGGTCATATCGGATACGGCACACACAATAACGAGTATATTACCGCACGCCAGCAACTTCCATTGCGGCCCGAGCATACCGAAAATCCGCGCTATCAATCGTAGCGACAAAGGACGGCGTTGGACATCCTCGATGCGATATTCCGAAATGCGACTCATTGGGCTATTCCCTGTTCGATATGCGGTTGGAGAACTTTTGTAAAGATACTGCCGGGCCGGTTCAAACGCTCCGGTCTTCCCTCCTCGACAAGCCTTCCGCTTTCGAGCACGAATACGCGATCGGCCCGTGCGATACTCGTATACCGATGCGCTATGATTATCAACGTTGTGGTACGACGCAACGCATTCAGGCTACCGACAATAGCCTGTTCGGTGGTCGTATCCAGAGCGGAAGTACAATCATCCAGGACTAAAAACCGAGGCTCGCGCAATATAGCTCTGGCGATACTCAAGCGCTGCCGCTGCCCCCCCGAAAGCGTCACCCCCTTTTCGCCGATAACCGTATCGTACCCTTCGGGCATCGATACGATATGATCGTGTATCCGCGCCGTCTTCGCCGCCTCGACTATTTGATAGAATGAGGCGTCCGGTTTCCCGTAGGCAATGTTCTCCCTTACCGACGTCGAAAAGAGGAACGTATCTTGAAACACAAGCGAAAATTGGTCACGCACGGTACGAACCGGATACGATCTGATATCCTTACCGTCAAGAAGAACCGTCCCTTCGCTCGGGTCGTAAAAACGGCACAACAACAGCGCCAAGGTACTCTTCCCCGCTCCCGTATTGCCGACAATGCCCACGATCTCCCCCGCGGCAATATCGAGTGATACTCCCGCAATCGCATGACCGCGACCGCTATATGAAAAAAAGGCGTCCCGCACCGACAACGACCCCGGCCCCCTCGCGGGCAGCAAACGACTTCCGGCGTCATGAAGATAATCGCCCGCCGAGAAAAGCGGCGTCAGCCGATCAGCGGTGACCCAAGTTCGCATTAGAAGATCAAACCCTCTTCCCAGCATTCTCACGCGCGGTATCAGCGATGACTGCAAAAAGAATATCATAAACAATTGCCCCGGCGTATACTCCCAACCGAACCGCCGCATAAGTACCAAGGCTATGCCGATCACCACAAAAATGCCGAACACGCCCGCATAGATACCGGATTGCGACATAATTGACGTGACCATCGTCTCTTTTAATATGGCACGGTGCAGAAGGTCCGCCTTGTGGCCGAATAGCCGCTCCTGTTGCCGTTCCTTGCCGTATGCTTTGACAACCAACGCCCCTTCGATATTTTCGGTAAAAAGCTGCACATGCTCGGTAAAAAGCTCTTTGGTGCGGGCGAAAAAGCGTTTGCCGTACTTGAAGTAAAGCATGACGACGATTACATAAACGGCGAACATCCCCAAAGAACCCGCGGCCGCCGGCCAACAGAGCCGGGCGAGCACACAATAAGCACCGATGATATACAGCGGGGACTCGATCAGCGGGAAAATGCCGAATTCGAAAAACCGTGATACGTGCGCTACATCTTCGACAACGTTGGATATAAGCGTACCGGCATGGTTACGATCATGATACGCGAACGAAAGCGACTGCATCGTATTGTAGATTCGATTTCTCAAATCATACAACGCCCCCTGTCCCAGCCGAGTCTGAAGCACCGAACGAAGGTAAGCCGCGATTAGCCGCAGGACGGCAAATGCAACAATTGCGGCGGGGATAAGAAATATCCCGTTTGGATCGCGATGCAAAAAATCCAAGCTCAAGCCAAAAAATGAAAGTGATTTCTCTTCAACCGCATCCACAAAAAGCTGCAGAAGTTTGGGAAACATCAAGTCTAAAAGACTAAACAGCATTACCGATACCAACGCCCCCACAAAGAGTGGGCGGCGCGGCGATATGCCGCTGCGTATCAACCGGATCAAACTATTGTTTTTCAGCTTTTTCATGCGGTAATCACCCATAATAACAAACGCCCGCCACCGGATTCGGTACCGGCGACGGGCGTTTGAGCGCCTTCGTATGTTTGAGAGTATCAGCTCATCGCCACCGGTCACCGGGATCAACTCGTACAATGCCAAACCATCCCTTGTTTTTGAGATGTGCGGCAGGTACAGGAATATGCACACGTAGCTTGAATATTTCCATGATTGCTGATTCCCCACTCTTATTCAAATGATTATTTCAATCGTGGGCAATATAATGAATGCCGCCGAATGGTGGGTAAAATTCGTGATGCCGAGTGGGATGAAATCCAAATTGTTGTGATTCCGACAACAAAGCACTTATCGCTTCCGCGAAAAACGGCATCGTTTATGAATCCGGCCAAGGATCACGAGCGAGGAGCGAAAGATTTCGGTGTGGCATGAAAATTGCCATTCGAATTTGTCCTTCAATTGAGTCTATTCCGAAGCACGTGCCGGCAGAAGCATGATCCAAGGGGCGATACGGCTCCGAAATACAACCAACCAGGCAGGAGGGACTATGGCAACGGTACAGGCTGAAGCAGTTGGCATTGGAATCGAGCAGGAACAGCGTGAAGGTGTTGTAGCGCTTCTGACACGCTTGCTCGCCGACGAGCAGATTCTTTATGCCAAGACCCGCAATTACCACTGGAATGTGGTCGGTCCGCTTTTCCATTCTCTGCATGAACTACTGGAAAACCAGTACCAAGCCTTAGCCGTGCGTATTGATGAAATCGCGGAGCGTACCCGCGCCCTTGGAGCGCCGGCGCTCGGGACCCTCGTGGAGTATAAGGAGTATGCGACCCTGTCGGAATCTCCTGGTGCCTACCCCGAAGCCATGACTATGATCGCCAATTTAACCGCCGACCACGAAAGCATAATCCGTCATTTAAGGAAGGATCTGAAAGCCTGCGAGGAGCAATATGACGACATGGGAACGAGCGATTTCCTGACCGGCCTTATGGAAGCGCATGAGAAGACGGCTTGGATGTTGCGGTCGTTCCAGCAGCAGCATGCATAGCGGGGCGTTTATCTTCCGTTGCGCATGTCGTCGTTCTCCCGCGAGTGGAAAACGGATGCTAACGTATCTACGCTCGGATGAAATGCGATGCCCCCGCCGTCCGGAAAAAGATACGTCGGGCGGAGCGCCCTTCTTGGGCGCCCCGCAAAGTGCGTCGAATCAGAATGCTTATTAACTGTTAGCGAGCGCCTATCCGCACCAAGAAACCGCGGTTCAGGACCTCATCTATCCGCATTCGAACGATGTACACGTCGGCTCCCATACCGCTAAGATCAAGCATCGCGTGGTGGTATCCCGCCGCTACCCTTGCGTAAGAATAATTGTCGGACCAAACCCTTGTGCCCCTCCAATCACAAATGCCGTACGCGTGAATTTCACTAAGCCACCTTTTCTTCCGGTATCCGCGGATGTCCACGCATGTTTATTGTTGAATGACCTATGCAATTGCGTTCTACTCAAGCCTCCCTAGTGAAACCTTAGACCATTGACGTCTAACCACTGTTGTGCTCTCCTTGACTTCGCTTCCACTTGGCATTCATATTGCGCTCATAGCAATGCAGGCGGTGCGCGGAATGTGCACGCGGATGCCGCAAAGGAACAAACGGCACCGCAAATACCCAAAGATGAAAAGCCCCGCCGTCTCTTCCCGGCAATCCGGCAAGCAAATAGAGCGCGGAGCGTACATCGCAAAAGACATTAAACCATCATCAAGGAAACTTCACATCAGCTCCAAGATTCGATCTTTCTTCCAAAAATGGTTTACCATGATGAATCCCCCGGTATTTTTCGGCGCCGGGGGATTCGTCGTCGCCCTCATATTCTTCGGTGGCCTCTGGACCGGCGTCGCTCGCGAACTCTTCAACGCCACCCTCGAGTTCATTACCCTCCATCTTGGATGGTACTATGTGCTTACGGTGACGTTCTTCTTCTTTTTTGTCATTTGGCTCTACTTCAGCCCCTATGGTGGTATCAAGCTGGGCGGGGAAAATGCACGCCCCGAGTTTAACCGTCCCGCATGGTTCACTATGCTGTTCGCGGCCGGCATGGGTATGGGGATGGTATTTTGGGGGGTGGCCGAGCCTATCAAGCATTACTCGAACCCGCCGTTCGCGGAACCGTTTACCATGACCGCCGCCAAAGAGGCCATGCGATTCTCTTTCTTCCACTGGGGATTCCATCCGTGGGCTATCTATATTATCTTCGGTTTGGGAATCGCCTATTTCCATTTTAGGCACGGCCTGCCGTTGGCGCCTCGCTCACTGCTCTATCCGATTGTCGGTGATCGCTTTAAAGGTTGGCTCGGTCATGCGGCCGATATCATTTGTACGGTTGGGACACTCCTGGGGGTGGCAACCTCGTTGGGTTTGGGGGCAATGCAGATCAACTCCGGACTCAATCGCCTGCTTGCCGTAGGGTACGACCTTCACATTCAGGTGGTAATCATCGCGGTCATTACCGCCATAGCGATCACTTCGATTGTTTCCGGGCTGGATCGCGGTATCAAATATCTGAGCATTACCAATATTGCCCTGATGTTTGTCCTGATGAGCTTCGTTTTTTGGGCCGGCCCAACGCTTTATCAGATTCGCCTGTTTATAACCACGCTGGGCGATTATCTCCAAAACATAGTCGAAACCAGCTTGTGGATCGATGTCGGTCCGGATAGTTCCTGGCAAACGGACTGGACCCTATTCTACTGGGGATGGTGGCTCTCGTGGTCGCCCTTTGTCGGTGTTTTCATCGCCCGCATCTCGAAAGGACGCACCATTAGGGAGTTCATATTCTACATATTCTTGGTCCCCTCGTTGGCCACCCTCTTGTGGTTTGCGGTCTTCGGAGGAACAGCACTCTACCTTGAACTAAACGGCCTTGGAACTATCTCTTCCATTGTCGATGAAAACGTTGCAATGTCGCTGAACGCCCTGCTGCGGTATCTACCCCTAGCATCGATCACCCAGTGGCTCGGTCTTTTTCTCATCGTCATCTTTTTCATCACCTCATCCGACTCCGGCTCGCTGGTGGATGACATGGTAACCTCCGGGGGACACCCCAACCCGCCCGTAGCTCAACGCATCTTCTGGGGTTCGGCCGAAGGTGCCGCCGCAGCCGTCATGTTGGTGGTCGGAGGGCTCAAAGCGCTGCAAGCGGCATCGCTGTCCGCCGGCCTCGTCCAAAGCTTTTTACTCCTCGCATCATGCTACGGGCTAACCAAGGCCCTCCGCTCCGACAAAGGGGCACGGTCAATCGTGCGATCATCACAATAGGAGAAACCAAGCCCACCATGACCAAGGCCGTAATCGTCCCGGGCAAAAACGCGCTCTTAATGTTGGCTTTCACATCAAAAGTCGCCGCCGTAAATGCACACAAGACAATAGTTTACTAATGTTTACACAACAGCTTTTCACCTTCGAGACCGGCAACAAGGATGACGGCAACGCTACCGACGAATACCTTCCGCACTATCCCATAGCTTAGGGAAAAGGCCGGTACGTTGCCCCTACCGGCAATCCAGACGACCATTCATTCCGCACCAATTCTCATCGAACGATCATTGGTGCCCCCGACCTTGCGCGCGATGCGCTTCTCGGTGTTCTAAAGGCACACTGTGTTTAGCCGGCTTGAGGATATCGAGGCCGGCCCGAAGAATCCGGTCAGGGTTGTGCGGGAGAATTCTATATATAGAATTCGTTATTCCTCGAGCAATTTCTTGGGAGAGTCACTCTTTACAGTGGCCTGATCCGCGGATGCCGATGATGCTTGGATTTGTTTAGATGGCTTTCTTAGAGCGCTAAATTGGGATAGAAAATCGGCCCGCAAGCTCCCGTGAACAGGCTGTCTTTCTTGTAAGTGATTGATTTGTAAGGAGGGGCTTGGTCCGACCGGGGCTTGGTCCGACCCCGGTTTAAAACATGATACCTATCTCAGTGAGTGAAAAAAAATAGGCCTCCACCTTTTCCATGCGCTCGTCCCTTTTAAGCTCAATGCTCGGACCTGCGCCGCCACCGATTGCAAGATAAAGACGTTCCTTTTCCACCCAACGATAGCCTAAACCAAGAGCCGGATCGAGTGTAAGCAATGCTTGTTCCGAGTTATCCTCGCCGGGTTCCAATACCGCATAGAACAAACTCAACCGGGGTGACATCCAAAAACCTCTAAAGGTTCCCTTCGAGCTATAATTGTAGGTCACCCCAACGCGGAAATGCCTCTCGTCGACTAAATTGAGTGCACCCACGGTGGGGTTGACGCCAACGCTGTGTCTCCCCATCAACGCACGCTCGTAATTGAGTTCAATTCTTCCGAAAACAGATTCCAGCGGATCTATATTGACAAGGTTTTTCCTCGCCGGTTCCTCTGAATGCACCACCGATACGAAAAAAATGAGAATAAATAAAGCCAAACACCGTCGCGAGGCTGGAAGGGTGGTTTTTTCGGACGAACCAGTCGGTCGAATGAAGGGCATGACGATCGCGGAGAATATGCTCTTTGATCGGATTTGAATACGCTTTTTCATACTAACTTGACAGGGTTTTCCTAAATTCCCATTTGATGACAACATTCGTGAATTGCATCCTTTAAGTAAAGGCTTTTTATTCGGTTACTATACTGGTGACAATTATCGCCAACCTCCGCTTTGCCGCGGAGGACCCTACCAGTCAATCGATATCCTCTTTTGATGTAAAGCAATACATCGAATTTTATCCGGGTCAACATCAATTTATTGAACTTCATCTCTTCGGGGCACAGCTTTTTGCTTGATACGCTCTTCGTAGTTCCCTGTTTTGAATTGAAACGGTCTATCCCGGCCGTCGATGAACACGCCGTTTATCGACTTGCCGCTTCATTGTTTCCTGATTCATACGTTACGAATCACGGATTTAGCGAGTCGACCCGAAGATAATCGTTGAGGATTTCGACCGCTTTGGAGGAATCGGACGCCTCAATGAGCGCTCGTTTCTCCTCTTCCCTCTCCACTATTCGCAGCAGTTGGCTATATATGCGTAGTTGAATCTGCGGCTCTTGCTCGTCGGTGATTATCAAAAATATAAGTTTTGCCGGGATTCCGTCGGGGGAATTCCAGTCGATGCCGTGACCCGAGCGTCCAAAAATAATTAAAGGTCTGGGGATTTGGGGAAGACGGGCGTGCGGGATGGCAATAGCGCCCCCCAGCCCCGTGCTCATGCCTTCTTCTCTATTGCGGGCCGCCCGAAAAACGTGCTCATACACTATGTTCCCCTGCACTGAGGCCCGTCGGCATAGTTGCGCCAAAGCATCATACTTCTCGCCGGCGGCAATATCCAAAGTGGCGACCGCCGGAATCCGTATCGTGCCGGCCGGGGTGATACGTTTGATGATTAGTGATAGCCAAGGTCCAAGTGTAATCGATGAGAGAACGGCGGCGATGATAATTGCCACAAAAACGGTTTGATTTATAAGCTGCAATTCAAGCGCAAGCGTGCCTATCACTATATGCATCTCGCCGCCCGGTGTATGCAGTGCCGCAACAGGCCAACGCTGAACTCCCGGCGCTCCCGCCAATACGACGCCGATATACGCACCTATGAATCGAGCGCCTATGCCCAAAGCGGTAAACAACAAAACAAGAAAGAGATCAAAATTGGCGGCAATATCAATTTTTAGGCCGATGTTGGCGAAAAATATGGGCACAAACACCGCATATACCATCTGTGAAATAATCGATCGAGTCTTCTCCGTCAGCCCTCCGGCTTCTCCGGCTATAAGCCCCGCCAGAAAAAAACCAAAGAGGGCATGAATGCCGATTCTCTGGGCTATCGCCCCAAACATAAAACCAACCAATGATATAGCCGTCAACGAATAGCCGACGGCGTCGGTCGCTCGCCGTTCGATAAAGCCGAGAGCGCCTGCCACAACCCTGTTCACGACCGTGGCCGCGAGCAAAATGAAGAGCGCCGTGAAAAAGATGATTCCGCTCACAAAGAGAAAGTCCGGTCGCCCATGAGCAAACGCGCCCAATATAATAGTAAAAATCACCCACCCGATCACATCGTTTATGGATAGCGCCGATATCGTCAGAAAACCAAGATCAGTCCGCAACAGCTTCAAGTCTTGCATCACGCGAATAGAAACCGGCATGGCGCTGATTGTCATAATCGTACTAATGAACAGCACGAACAATAATCGTCTTTGAGGCTCAATCATATAGCGCGACGGTAGAAATGCAAGCACTCCGGCCGAGATTATGATTGGTATGATGATGTCGGAAAACGAGATCCAAAGCGCCTTACCCTTGTGCTTCCATACACTGGCGAAATTAACTTCCAGACCGGTAACCAGTAGCAGAAACAGAATCCCGATCCAAGCGACCGTGTCCAGCATGCTGATTTGAAAGGGGTCACCGGGAAATAAAGCGCGCTGCACGGCAGGCGCAAAACGCCCGAGAATGGTCGGTCCGAATACTATGCCGACAAGAATATCCGCTGTAACCGTAGGCTGCTTAAGGCGCTCGAATAATAGCCCTAAAAGCTTCGCGCATCCTAAAAGAAGCAGAAATTGAACCAAGAATAGCAATATATGCGTCTCATCCAGGACATGAAATGCCTGTTCGTCCGTCATGGGCGTCTCTCCATATGGCAAATTTCCCTCGCAACTACGTTCATACGGATTGTGAATAGTTTCTTAAGGAAGCAAGAGAATTTGGCATCCGAGCAAAACTGCAAAAATTGTTCCTTACTATTATTGCTCAAATGTCCGGGGCGCAACCCGCTGCGGGCACGATGGAAAGAGTCGGGTGCCGGGAGTGCATTGTGGGTGCAGTGCGCCTGAGAGGTATCTAATCAGACGATGGCGTTGATGAATACTCTCCAACCGGATGTTCTTTCGCGAGTTCGCTGGGCTGGATGAGGAAGAGCAACAACGCAAATGGAAGGAAGAGTACCTATAGTTCTGATTATCAGCATGAGCCGCGGGATTTGTCCCCCATTTCCGTAAGGGCTGCGTAGAGGCCCCCAGAGCGCCGTTGCCGCGCTGTCGCAGTTCTCCAACCGTATCAGGGGCTTTTAGCTTGTATCCCGTGGTGAAACGACGATGCTTTGGTTGGGCGATATGTCGCCGCCGGG
>WJJU01000087.1 GCA_014729595.1 Chitinivibrionales bacterium | reverse complement strand
GCTGGATAATCTTGGCTGCACGAATTATCTGGTCTCCGCGGGTGGCGATATTTTGGCTCGTGGAAATCGCAAAGACGGGAAGCCGTGGCGAGTAGGTATCCAGCATCCGCGTGCTAATGGTCGCCTGCTTGCCACCTTGGACATCGGGAACGGCGCCGTGGTCACCAGCGGGGATTATGAGCGTTACAAAATCGTCGAAGGTACACGGTATCATCACATATTTGACCCGCGTACCGGGCGCCCCGCGCGGCGGCATTTGAGCTTGACCGTAGTCGGAGAAGACCCTGTCGCCGTAGATATTCTCAGTACCGGGCTGTTCAGCATGACCCCTTCGGAAGTACTCAACTTCGTTAACGCGCACGAGAAGTTGGAATGTGTCGGAGTAGACGAACGCGGCAAGGTCTACGTCAGTGAGGGGTGGAAGGAAGGCCTTGAACAGCTTGTTGATACCGTAAATATTCGCCGCGATGAATCGCTAAAAATGCGGGATTGACTATCTTTGCATAATAGTGTACCATTGTGATAGGCCGTTCGGACCGTTTGGTATCTTTCTCTAACGTTTGTTTTGCCGCATGAAGCTTGTACCACTTGACGATATTCAGGTTGGCCATGTAGCCGACAGCGAGTATTACTCCGCGAAAGGAGAACTTTTGATCGCCAGGGGGACTACCGTAACCGCGCGGCACATCGAATTGCTTCGTCACCGCAATATACTCGAGCTTCATACGCCGACTACCGAGGATGAAGAGATCCAATCAATTCTCAGGATGGAATTCGAGGATTTGGACGATCTTGATCTTTCCGGTGGCGGGTGGGATAGAGCTCCCTCGATCCCCGCGGATTTGCGGAAAGGCAAAGAGGGGCTGGAACAGCTCCAGCAGAGTGACCTCGTACGTGATCTCGACAATCGTATGGAGGAGGGCATTGAGGGGGATTGCCCCACCGGGCAAGCGCTTAAGGAAAGCGTAAGCCAGTTGTCCGTTCAGGAGCGCACACCGGAGTATAAGGATGAGGTGACCGGTTCGTACGAGGAAGCGCTGGGAGTGACTACCCGTACATTGGACGCCCTGGCCGGGCACGAGCGAGTTGGGGGAACCGAAATTCGTCGCATCGTAAATCGATTTGTGGAAATATTCGTAACCGACCGGAATATCCTTCTCAATCTTTCGGGAACGCGCACCAAGAACAGGGATTACGTTTATACTCACTCGCTGAATGTGTGCCTTCTTTCGCTGAATATTGCCGCGGCGTACGGCTATAACCGGGAGCAGGTTGCGGAAATCGGTATCGGAGCGTTGCTGCACGATGTAGGGATGTTGTTGATTCCCTCGGAGATACGTTTGCGCGAGAAACGTCTTTCGGAAGAGCATTGGTACGAAATACAAAAACACCCGATTCTGGGGCTTCATCTGCTCGAGAAAGTTCGTGGATTGCCCGACTCGACGCCGGTCGTAGCCTATCAAGTGCATGAGCGATGTAACGCCAAAGGATACCCCAAGAAGCGCCATGGTGTGCTCATTCACCGCCATGCCAAAGTAGTACAGGTGGCGGACATCTATGAAGCGCTCACGTCACCGCGCCCCCACCGAGCCCCGTATGTTCCGTACAAGGCTATGGTTGCATTGGTCAAAATGGCGCGTCAGGGATTGATTTCACAAGAATTTGTCAAGGCATTCATGGAATACGCTTCTCTTTTTCCGGTAGGAAGCCTGGTGCGGCTAAACGACGGTCGTATTGCCAAGGTCGTCGCCACCAATGGTACCTCGTATGCCAAACCGGTTCTGAGTATTTTAACCGATGCGGACGGTAAGGCGCTTTCACCCAATCAAATTTATCAGCTCGATCTCAAAGAGGAGACCGAGTGCCAAATTGTAAAGGCCCTCCCTGCCGGCTTTCTTCGCGATGTCGGGTTGATGGATGGGTTTTGAACCGTCGGCTTATTCATTCAAGCAGGAGAGCCGCGCGAGTTCCTCGTCAACCGGAAGTGGATTATAGCCTAAGGCAAATGCGGCGGAGCTGTCCATGGAAACGTCGGACGGACGAGGCGCGGGCATGGCTACTTCGCATTGCCGATTTGCCTCTACAAGTGACGAATCCGCGCCGGCCGCCGCGGCCAAACGAAGCCCGAATTCGTAACGAGACAGTCGCTCCTTGCCTCCAAGGTTCAACAGGCGACCCTTGAGTCCCGCCGTCCACAGTAGGCCCCGTGCAGCGCTTTGCGCGCCAACCATGGTTCGATATTCATCGGCAAAGAGACGGATCGGTCGGCCGGATTTCAAAGACGCTAAAAACGGTTGAATGAAGCTTCCGGCGGAAGGGGAGGGATCGCCGAACATAAGAGGCATTCGACAGATAACCGCAGACGGATTGCGGTCTCGTATCAGCCTTTCCGCCTCGGCTTTTTGTTCCCCGTAAACGTTGACGGGCGAGGGGGGAGTCGATTCGGTGTACGGTGCGTTGTTGCCGTCGTAGACTTGATCGCTGGAGGCAAAAACGAAGCCTATCCCCATCGAAGCACACAACTCCGCCAAGGCCACCGCGGCATCAACGTTAAGACGATGCGTTTGTCGGGGATGTAATTGACAATAATTGGGCTTCGAGGCGGCGGCCAGATGAATAAGTGCGTCGGGCGCCGACTCTTCAAGCATGCGCCGACGCTCCGATTCCGCGGTCAGGTCTACAATGAGGGGGGATACTCCCGCCGGTATGGATTCCGGACGGCTACGGGCGGTTCCGAATACCCGCCGAACATTCGAAGCTATTCGGCAGAGGTTCCAACCCAAAAAGCCGCTTGCTCCCGTGACCAGCAATTTTTGGTTGCTCATACCTCCCGCTCCTTCCTCGATCCACCATTGAATCCCGAACTCCTAACCCTCAAACAACCCCCATTGGTCGGTCACGAAGGCTCACTGGTTTGTCGATGATTTCCGACCATACCACTGCGCGGCGAAGCTCCGCGCGTGAGCGGAGTTGAAAGCTTTCGAGGCTTGCTTGAGGCTCAAGGCTGACGGGCCGCAGCTTCTCCGGCGCCGGCTGCATTGATTCCAGGTCCAACTCTTCCGGTTCGTGCCTTTCGGCGGCCGAGCGCCCCTCCGCCTTTTCAATGCGCGTGCTTCCCGTAACTTTTCTTACTTTTTGGGAATGCTTGGAGGTGCGCATTTCCTTTGACTTTGGGGGAATATCTTTTTGAACGGCTTCCCCCAATTCATCGAACATGTTTTCTATCGTTTGTCTAATGTCCTGAAAGATCGGTTGGGGCTTGGGCGCCGTCGGTCGCCGTGGATTCCTGCGTTGGGGGCGTTCATTGGTACGATTGGGACCTGCGGCATCCTCCGATGATTGAGGAGATTTCTTGCTTTTCCGCCGACCCAGTGATGCAAAAATGGTCCATAGTATCAGAAACAGTATCGGAAGAATTTTTTCAAAATCCATGGCTCTTCACTTGTTTGGGAGGTGACAAAGCGTCCGGCCGGTAGGGCCGGCCGGACTTGAAGTCGAAGCGGGTTATTCGTTTTCTTTGTTATCCTTGTCTTTTTCGGCCGAGCCGATGGTATTGCGCATTTGGGTGTCCGCTTCAACGTTTTTCATTCGATAATAGTCCATGATTCCCATGTTGCCGCTGCGGAATGCTTCCGCCATCGCCAAGGGCACCTGGGCCTCCGCTTCAACAACTTTCGCCTGCATCTCTTGGACCTTGGCCTTCATCTCTTGTTCGGCGGCTATAGCCATCGCCCGCCGTTCTTCCGCCTTGGCCTGGGCGATTTTCTTGTCCGCCTCGGCGCGGTCCGTTTCCAGCTCGGCTCCGATATTCTTGCCGACATCGACGTCGGCGATATCGATCGACAATATTTCAAAGGCCGTGCCGGAATCCAAACCTTTTTCGAGAACTCGTTTGGAGATCATGTCCGGATTCTCCAGCACTTCCTTGTGAGTTGTGGCCGATCCAATGGTCGTAACGATTCCCTCCCCTACACGAGCGAGGATCGTTTCTTCTCCGGCGCCCCCCACGAGTCGGTCAATATTGGCTCGAACGGTTACACGGGAGATTGCCTTGAGCTGGATACCGTCTTTAGCCACCGCGGCAACAAGTGGTGTTTCGATAACTTTGGGGTTGACGCTCATCTGCACGGCCTCCAGCACGTTTCTTCCTGCAAGGTCGATTGCGAAGGCTCGTTTCAGGGTTAGCGGTATGTTAGCCTTATCGGCGGCAATCAGCGCTTGAACGACCCGCATGACATTTCCTCCGGCAAGATAATGCGACTCGAGCGCGTCCGTTTCAATGTCCAATCCCGCCTTTACCGCCATGATTTTTGCTTCAACAATCAGCTTGGGCG
>WJJU01000086.1 GCA_014729595.1 Chitinivibrionales bacterium | reverse complement strand
GTATTGGGGCGTGATTTCGAGGCGATTGAGAAACCGAAGAGGGCGTCGCCAATCATCATAGTCCAAATCGAAATCGATAGTATAGCTTAGTCGGTTAATTACATTCACATCGGAAACAAACCGGTCGGGATAGGACTCCCATTGTCCCCGGTAATAATAGTCTTCAATATTGTCTCTGTCATAGAGTGTGTAAATGTTATAAAACATACCTTCCCGGTCAGGGACATCCTTAGTCAATTCATTGATGAGCGCAAAATGCTTTTGGGCACCCAGCTTAAGACGAAAACCGTACTCGAAATTGGCGATGTTGTTGTAGGTCACCGAACCTACCAGGTTTCCGACGAGCGCCTGCCTGAAACGCAAGGGATCGGTATAGTAAAGATACGCGACATCAAGTCCGTCAACATCTTGCCATGTCTCGAATTTAACAATGTCGTTCCTGATACCGTCGCGAATAAGACGTGCTTCGGCGCCTATATCATACTGAATACCCCGGCTCCGTTTGAGAACCTCTTTTTGGGCGGTAACATACCCTACCAATGCCCGTCCTTCGGAATCGTCGAGAGCGTTTTCATCCATCGCGCCGGTTTCGTTAACCATATCGCGGTCGTTAACAGCCTCCGCCGTTCCCCCTACGTCAACAGTCGTGTTTTCCGCCGGCGTCCACCTAAAGTTAAGGCTTAACCCTTTAATACCAAGAGTCTTGTAGCCGTCCGAGGTCAGAGCGTACCCGACCGAATAGCCATAATCGGGCAGGATATCGTCATCTTCGTAATCGGGAGAACCGTTGTTGTTTAAATCGACGCCCAGCTCGAATTCGGGCGGATCACTGCTGTAAAGGAGGAAATCTTCACGGTAATCGGGAATTCCGTTCTTATTGCGGTCGTTGCGGGACTTAACGACACCGTCGGGATCATCGTATACCATCAGTAGCCGCTCCCCTCGATCAGCGGTCGTCGGGAGTGCCATGGTCTTGAGTTCTTTCGACTCATACTTCAGCCTCCCGTCGGCATAAAAATCATCTCTGTCATCCTTGGCATCAAGCTCGCTCGGGTATCGGCGTCTATCACTTTCAACATAAGGATCGTTATCTTCATTATCATCGATATTGGCCCAGCCGTAGTCGAACGGGCGTGGATGCTCAAGATAATCCGGGTATCCCAGAATATCTTCTTTCGACTTAGTCGAGTATGTTGTTTTACTAAAATAGCGGCTGACTTGCATATTATCCAGACTTGTTCGCCACTCGGGTGCTATATGGTACAGGTCCGCGCTGATTCCAAAATTCTTGCCCAATTCCCGCTCCCCGCGAAGAACACCAATCCAGCTATATGTTTTTTTTCGGCTTTCATCCAAACCGGGAATCATTTTTTCGCGCTGATTGAGAGCGAACTCGCCGGAGACATTGATACCCGCCAACTCTCCGCCGAAGTTTACACCGTAGGTGATGGAACTCGCCTCGATACCATAACGATATTTATACGTTTTTACGTTGTACTTGGCGTGATTGACCGGTCGGTGAGCCTCGCCACTCGGGTGCTTAACCGCCGCCTTGAAACGCTTCCCGCTTACCGCTATGAGGTGAGACGACTTCGCTATATAATTTCCGAAATACGTAGCCCCCAATTCCGCTTCGCGCGTCTTAGAAGCATCACCGCTTGCGTCGATCGGATAATTGTCCTCATAAACCTCTTGGACCGAACGTTGAGGATTACTATATTGCAGATCTCCATACTGGTCCCTCAACCCGTCGATACTCAACGGTATCTGGCGATCAGTCGACACAAATGCTAAGTAATTACCGGCAAGCGTATACTGGAAGGCAATTTCCTTGATTTGATGCCGTCCCGCAAGCGATCCCGTCCCGTCCGCAAACTCCCAGTAGGACGGATCGGTCTTAAAAGCGACAACTACCGGCAGATCGCCGTCGGCGACATTAACCTTGTGCGGCAATGTTTGAGGCGTTAAGAAGTAATCTTTGTTGGCCTTCCAAGCTCTCCGAAAAACTCCCTGGAAACTCGGGCGGGATTTGATCTCTTTACCGTTGACAAACATCACAACGTCATCAACATACACTCCCGCATCCGTGGTGTCAAGAGGAGTTAAATCATAAAACTCGAAATGAATCTCTCCGGGCATCCAACCCGCCGGTATGTTTCCGCTTAGCCACCGTTCGCCTTTTTTGACGTCCGAAACATGATGATTGATGTACGTGAGCCCGACATCCACTTTGTTTGCGATCGTATTTTGGGCGTGCACTGACCATAACCATTCGTAATCGCCATAGGGAGAAACTTTTGAAAAGTCCAAGTTCCGGTCGCCTTTGATACCGCGATCAGTATACTGCCCATGGATGCTTGTTGGAAAACTCACCGTAGCACTCTTAGTTCCGTTATTCTTTTTGGAAACATAGCCGGGGCTTGTCCGCGACAGTAGCCCCGAAAGTTGTATTTTCGAAGACCACAGATCCCACCGAATGCCTTTGAAATTGGTTTTATTGAAGGTAAGAGGGGTAAAACGAGTGGAGATTTGATCTCCGATCATAAATGAAGATTTCGTACCGCCGATCGCATCTTGGGTGACTACCAAATTGGAGAATTTCTCGTAGAAATCCTCAGATTGCTCCTCCACGCTAAGCGATTTGTCAATACTGTCTTCAACCGCTTTTTCTTCGTTTCCCAATTTTTGGTACTCATTGTACAGACTATATATTTTCACGCCGTCGGTGATATGCTGCCCGAAGTCATCATAATACCCCACTACGTCTTTTTCGATCTTGAGCTTCGTGTACTCGTCCTTGCCGTAGTTTTTGTAGAATTGATCGTCTTCCGACAGCTTGTCGGCCAGAGACTGAGCCATGCTCGTTCCCGCCAGCGTTATCACCAGCAAACAGTTCCCAAGCGTGCGCAGGCGCTTTTTCATCCTTCGGCACTCCTTTTAATATGCAACTCTATCGTCTATGGTTGGCCATCGAAAATACTTTTTGAGGCCAATTAATCCAAGGATTTTATGGCTCGGTCGTTTTGGATTCTTCGCCGGGTGGTACCACTCGCACTGTCCAACCGGGCCGCAGAGGGTCATTTTCCTCCTCCACCGACGCCACCGAGAAGTGGTCGCTCTTCAGGTACCGCACTTTTACCCGACCAGCCGGTCTCTCCACCCATCCAAGCGTATCACCGGCATCGTTCACCACCGGACGTACCGGTCTGAGAACCTGAAGCAGTTCTCCTTGTACCAAATTATCCTTAATCCCCAAATCCAAGTACACATCACCGCCGGCCCGATCCAAAATCCGTCCCTCCAGGTATTCCTTCGCTACCGATTCATCGCGCGCCGAGGGCTCCAACGCGAAGAGTTTCTCACGAAGTTCTGCGGAGAAGCTCTTCATGACGGCACCCGGCACGCACCGCCGGAAATATTCGGAACCAAACGGTGCGTTTCTCATGTGATAGAAATCCAGCGCCGAATGCTTAAGCTGAAAGGGAAGCCATACCGCCAGATCCCCTTCCCTTTTATCCGAATCGAGCAAAACCTGCTTTTGAAGCTCCCCCGTACGACCATCGTAGATATCGACATTCATCCTTATGGTCGCATGCTGCGCCTCTAATCCGCCATACACCTTTGAGCCACCGTAACCAATGCCCTGCTCGCCCACCATGTGCGAAGCTTGAAAATCAACATCCCCGCTTAACGAACGTTTGAGCACCTTGAATGCGGTGACCGTGCCACTAAGCACATAATCCGCGCCAAACCTTGCCGCAAGCCGCCTAAGCGCCGCCGACGAAAGATAATCTTCGC
>WJJU01000085.1 GCA_014729595.1 Chitinivibrionales bacterium | reverse complement strand
GAGCAGGAGATTGCGGTTCCGTTGGTGGGAACGGTAGCGGCGGGGAAGCCGATCACGGCGGAGGAAAATCACGAGGGGTATGTGGCACTTGATCGGGGTCTTTTCAAGGGTGAGGGGTTGTTTACGCTTCGTACGAGGGGTGACAGCATGGAGGGAATCGGGGTTTTGGACGGCGATATCGTGATTGTTCGTCAGCAGTCAACCGCCGAGAACGGTGATGTCGTGGTTGCCGTTATCGAGGGGGAGGCTACGCTGAAGCGCTACATTCGTCAGAAAGACCGTGTTATTCTTCGTGCGGAAAACCCGCGGTACGAGGATATCGTTGTGAAGGCGGATAATGATGCTTGGATCGTGGGGAAGATGATAGGTTTGATGAGAAAATGTTAAACCTGAATTTGTCGATTTTTCACTATCGCCCTGAAGCTTAATTGACGCTGCTTAGGTGCAGGCTTGGCCACCGAGTTCTCAACCGCCTTACTGTCGCCGTTTTGTCTCTCCATTCGGGAGAATATGGCGTACCAGTGCCTTTCGGGACTGTACCCATTATGTTCTCCGTGCTTTCGCCGGAGTTCGATCCCGCACTGTTGGAGGACTGCTTCTCAACGGGTTCTTTGGCCAAACCCATACGCGTAATTTTTAATTTCAGCTATGTCTGCAATAATTCATACGCCGAACGTAACCGATAAGCTGACGATTCTTTCGCAGGGATCGCAGTACGATCTTGCCTGTGCGTGTAGTACCGGCAAGGATGACCGGCGGTACCGTTCGGGGGATGGAAAGTGGGTGTATCCGGTGACGCTTCCCGGGAGTGGGGAAAGGCGGTATTTGTTTAAGACGCTGATTTCGAATGTGTGTGTGAATGATTGCGGATATTGTCCGTTTCGGGTAGGGCGGGATACTCGTCGGTGCACGGTGGAGCCGGAAGAGCTTGTGCGGATATTTTTGGAGTATTATCGGGCGGGGAGAGTCATGGGGTTATTTGTCAGTAGCGGCATTGCCGGTACCGCTGATCGGTCGATGGAGCGAATCAATGCGATCGCTTCGATATTGCGGCGGCGCGAGCGGTTCAGGGGGTACCTTCATTTGAAAGTGCTTCCCGGCGCCTCCGATGCCGCCATCGAGGAGGCGATGGGGCTTGCATCGACCGTTTCTATAAATCTTGAGACGGCGGGTGAGGGTAATTTTGCTCGTCTTTGTACCGATAAGCGGTATGAACAGGATGTTATCAGGCCACTTCGGTTCATAAGTGATATGCGGTTGGGTCGAGAGGGGTATCGTGGGGTGAAGCAGACCACGCAGTTTGTGGTTGGCGCCTCGAACGAGACTGATCGTGACTTGGTGAACTACACGTATGGGTTATACAAAAAGCTGGGACTGGATCGTGTTTATTTCAGTGCATATCAGCGTGGGTTGGGTTCACGTACACTTCCGGGCGAGTGTTCGCGATACACCGACGATCAATTACTCACTCGTGAGCATCGGTTGTACCAGGTAGACTGGCTGTTACGCAAGTATGGGTTTTCTGCGGATGAGATTCCGGTGGATGATGTCGGCAATTTGTCTTTGGAAGCGGATCCCAAGGCCGTGTGGGCCGAGCGACATCCGGATTTTTTTCCGGTAGATATCAATTGTGCCGACCGGTTGGAGTTGCTTCGTGTGCCGGGTTTAGGGGAGATTACGGTCGGTCGTATTTTGGAGCGGCGGGCGCGCGGGGGGAAAGTGCGGTCGTGGGAGGATGTGGGAGTCAAGGGGGGGCTTCGCACGAAGGCGGCACCTTATGTAAAGTTGTAAAAAGTTGTCTACTGGTGAGAACATGAAAAACATACTTGTCGGCACAAGCGGCTATTCATACAAAGATTGGGTGGGACCGGTGTATCCGCCGGGAACGGCGACGAAGGACTATCTGCGTTTGTACGCGGAGCGGTTTTCCATGACTGAACTTAATTTCTGTTACTACAAGCAGCCGGATCCGCGGACATTGGAGCGTATGGCCCACGGCACGCCCGACCATTTCCGGTTCGCCGTCAAGGCCCACAAGAGCTTGACTCACGAACGATCCGATGATTTTGTACGTGATGCCGTGACATTTAAGCGGGGAATAGCTCCTTTGATTGAAACCTCAAAGCTGTGTGCGGTTCTTGTGCAATTTCCGTATAGTTTTCATTATACGCCTCGTAACCGAATGTATTTGAAGAATCTATGCGATGAATTCGCGGGAATACCGACCGCCGTCGAGTTTCGAACCGGCGAATGGCAGCGTGATTCGGTCTATACGGGGTTGCGGAATATCGGAGTATCTTTTGTCAATGTCGATGAGCCTTCGTTGCCGGGGTTGCCGGTTCCGACCGCACAGGTTACTTCCTATTTGGCCTATGTTCGCTTTCATGGGCGTAACGAAGAAAACTGGTGGGAAGGCGACAATGTGAGTCGTTACGATTATCTTTATACCGAAGAGCAACTCAGTGAGTGGGTGCCGCGCATAGAGACCATGGGTGAGGAAG
>WJJU01000939.1 GCA_014729595.1 Chitinivibrionales bacterium | reverse complement strand
GCGGTCATAACGGTTCCCGCTTATTTCAACGATGCACAGCGGCAGGCGACTAAAGACGCCGGCCGAATAGCCGGCCTGGACGTCAAGCGAATAATCAATGAACCGACAGCGGCGTCGTTGGCTTATGGCCTTGACAAAAAGAAGAGCGAAAAGATCGCGGTGTTTGACTTGGGCGGCGGTACGTTCGATATATCGATACTTGAGATCGGCGAAGGCGTTTTCGAGGTAAAATCGACCAATGGCGACACGCATTTGGGTGGCGATGATTTCGACAAGGTGCTCATCGACTATATTGCCGATGAATTCAAGAAAGAGAGCGGAATCGATCTTCGTAAGGACCGTATGGCTTTGCAGCGATTGAAGGAAGCGGCGGAGAAAGCGAAGTGCGAGCTTTCTTCTACCATGCAGACATCGGTGAATTTGCCGTTTATCACCGCCGACGCAGCCGGGCCGAAGCATCTTGACATGTCGATGACTCGTGCCAAGTTTGAGTCGCTTATCCAACCGCTGGTGGAACGTACGGTCGAGCCTTGTCGGCGGGCGCTGTCGGACGCCGGGCTTTCGGCGCACGACATAAACGAAGTAATCCTGGTAGGCGGCGCAACACGGACCCCGCTGGTGGTGAAGACGGTGGAAGGCTTCTTCGGCAAGCAGGCAAGCAAAGGGGTCAACCCCGACGAGGTTGTTGCGTTGGGTGCGGCAATACAAGGCGGCGTACTGAGTGGTGATGAATCGGTGAAAGATACATTGCTGCTGGATGTCACTCCGTTGTCGTTGGGTATCGAGACATTGGGTGGTGTCATGACAAAGCTGATCGAGCGCAACACGACAATCCCGACCAAGAAAAGTCAAGTTTTCTCCACCGCCGAAGACAATCAGACGGCGGTAACCATAATGGTTTATCAAGGAGAGCGCGAGATGGCGGCCCATAACCGGCTACTTGGGAAGTTCAACTTGGAGGGCATACCCGCCGCACCTCGTGGTCTCCCGCAGATCGAGGTCACCTTCGATATTGATGCCAACGGGATTCTGAATGTCAGTGCAAAGGATTTGGGAACCGGAAAGCAGCAACAAATCCGCATTGAGGCCTCGAGCGGACTCGCCGAACAGGAGATCCAGCGAATGATTAAGGATGCCGAGACTCATGCCGCCGAGGACAAGAGTCAAAAGGAGAAAGTTGAGGTTAAGAACCAAGCCGAGCAGGTGGTCTACCAGACCGAAAAGACTATTCGCGAAAGTGGTGACAAGGTTAGCCCACCGGAGCGGCAAAGAGTCGAGGAAGCCTTGGGTGATCTTAAAGAGAAGATCAAGTCCGACGACGTAGGGGCAATAAAATCAAGCATGGAGAACCTCTTGCAGGTCTCGCATGTTATGGCTCAGCACGTCTATGAACACGCGCACGCCCAAGCCGGACCGCAAGCCGGTCAGGCGGGGCAAGCCGGCGGGCAACCGGGTGGTACGCAGCAGCAGGGCGGTGGCAAAGAAGGAGCTGTCGATGCCGATTATGAGGTAGTCGACGGCGATGAAAAAGAGTAACCGCTCATGAACATTGCCGGCGGCATGGGAGATTCGTTCCGACGAATCTCCCATTGCTTTATCTTTGTTACCCGGCTTGTTCCGAAACCAAGTCGTTCTTTGTGTTGACCTATTTCAGGGCCGCCGCGTTTACACTGATCCGTGCAAAGAACTATTTTCTATTGTTCTCTCGCAGCGGTTTACGGTTTATGCGGGAAGAAGTGCGCGTGGAAGTAGGGCCTCCAGGTATTGTTCCCGCATCGCGGGATTGGGACCACGGTGCCTCCCTGGATCCATATTGTTCGAATTTTTGTTCTATATTTAGTTTTTTCGGGGTGTAGCGCAGCCTGGTAGCGCACTTGGTTTGGGACCAAGGTGTCGCTGGTTCGAATCCAGTCACCCCGACCATTTCTCTCTTTTGCGAGTATAGCTTGCGCCCATAGCTCAGTTGGATAGAGCAACGGATTTCTAATCCGTAGGTCGGAGGTTCGAATCCTCCTGGGCGTGCATCCAAAAAAAACAAGCCTCCGTCAGGGGGCTTTGTTTTTATATAAATACCAGGCAAACTGTGGCTTCATATACTTTCTGAATATGGGCGAGGAATCCTCCCGTCGTTCGGCGGGGGGCCGGATCTCGATGCCGATCAAAGAAACGATTCATTTTAGAGGGCTTGAAAGCGATGCAAGCATTGCTGTGGTCCGGGATTCTTGGCGCTCAAGTGCTTTGTTTAGCTCTTCATCACCTTACCTACCCTACCATTCATGCACATCATTTATTGGTGGCTCCAACTACGGGCATAAGTACTTAATTATGTGCCGTGAAAAGGTGAGCTTGAGGCCGGCATTAGCTAAACGGCTTTGGGTTCTCAGGGTTGGAGATCAGTTTTAGCATCTTTGTTTGTTTGCGCGGAGTGCTTGACGGGGAGGCCGTGCGGCAAAGAAAGGCGGGGAAAATGATTGTTAATGCAAACATTTCTGTGCCCAAACACCTGGAAACGCCTCATTTCTACATGGTGTCCCCCTGCTTCATTGAACAAATTTCGCAATCGAATATCTCTTCAAGTGGCTTTGCTCGTCAAACCATTCAGAGTGAAAGAGCAATGCAAAAATGAGACCTGAAACCGCAAAACGAAGAGGATTGGTGATGAGCGCGGAAGGAGAATGGCGTCGACGTATGACTTTGTTGATGTGTCTCCTGGCTGTTACTTGTGCGCACGGCTCGTATGGAGCGGATGGTACGATTAGCTTGCTGTTTCTTC
>WJJU01000938.1 GCA_014729595.1 Chitinivibrionales bacterium | reverse complement strand
TTGTAAATCCTGATAGCGAGATCCACCGTATCTGCCGTGGCGCGCAACTTGGTTGCTTTTGTCACGAAGAGCATTGTTCTGAAGGAAAAAGCCAATATTTTGGGGATAAATTTCCGTCACTGCCACTCGGACTTTGCTGACATTGACCGATTTGAATTGCAGTTTGAAATTATTATCGGTGGGAAGGTACACCCCCTCGGAAAGCCATTCCACGGCGGGTTTCGTGTTATCTAAAGAGAAATCCACCGAGTAGCTGTCTGCCAATTTTGTTTCGTATGCCGACAAAAATCCTTCGGCGATGGTGACCGAATAGCGAATACCCGGCACGAACCGGCCCTCGAGAAGCAAAAACTTATCTTTGATACGCACCGAATAGCTAACGTAAGGCGAAACACTCACAAAACCCGATAAATCCATTCCTGTCCGAATAGGTTCGCTAAACCGAAAACCATAGGTGGCTGTCTCGGTGCCGGGCTCCGACATATCCATATGCGCCATAACCCGAAAAACATTAAGAGGCGGCAAGTAAAGCGTTTTGGTCCATGAATCATCATTGGCAGTATAGCGGCGAGGAAGGGTAACGGTGTAGGTTTTACCTTTGCGCTCCCGAATCATGGCCTCGGTTTGAACCGAAAGCCGGGTGTTGTCACTCATCGTTTTCACGTTCACTTCAACCCGCCCATCGGGACCTTTAAAACGGAGATCTTTAGCGACCTCATCTTCATCGACAGGCTGCGCGAATGTCAACACCCCGTTCCATCGTACACCTTGCTCGGTTTCCGGCGCGGGCTCAAAATCTCCTTCAAGCGATAAGACTTCTTGCTCCGCGACTTTGAACGAAAATTGAAGGTCGTTGACACTTCCTTGCTCGCCGAAAGCAATCGCACCGTGTAGAACCCCATGCACCTCTTTACCCGCCGGCAGCTCGCCGTGAGGGGTAAATCGTAAAAGCGTCGTCGAGAGCCATTGGGCGCTTCCCTTCAGTGGCGGATCGAACGAGAAAGGGTTTTTATCTAAGACGGTACCCACTAAATGAGAGGGGATGACCGGCTCTCTGAAACGGATATCGATAGGATCGGTTATGCCGATTACCGCCGACGGGGTAGCGATCACCTCTTTTTCGAGGTCTAACTGTTCCCACAACACCTCGCGAATAGAAGGATCTGCTTTCACCTGTTTAGCACGATTATTATCGCCTCGCTCGGAACAGGAGACGAACAATACAATAAAAAAGAGCAGAGAGATGCCTTTCATGAGGGCCTCCGGGCTTGTCGCAAACACCGTAAACGGTGCTTGCTTTTTTGTATGTATTCGATAGTTATGGCATGTAATGCAAGATATGTTTTGGGGAGGTCTGCCTCATAATGGGGGCGTGAACGGAGAAAAGGAAATGCCTATCTTTTATTTTTTTCCATTATTCGACCATTTATGGACTTTAGATAAAAGCCGATTCTTGGAAAAACAGGCTGGATGATGCCAAAAAAATGAATATCAATGCCAAATCAGGTCGAAATATGGCATTTGTATCGCCATTTTTAGACCTTTTATGGCAATAGCATTGCGCCCATTCCTCACATTGCACTATCTTTACCTATTCCGACCATAAGGAAAACTGTTAGACTGATAATGCAGCAGAATTCTACATCCATAGACCCCCTATGACAAAACCCGTTAAACGCTATTTCAGTGCTCCGAAACAGAGTTTTTTCCTTTTTGGGGCAAGAGGAACCGGGAAGTCGACCTGGCTTCAAACACACTTCAGCGACTGTCTATACCTCAATCTCCTTGAGACGGACGTATTACGAAACCTTGGATCGTATCCCGAGAAGCTCGAACAGATAGTCGATGCTCACCCTGAGAAGGATACGGTTGTAATAGACGAAATACAGAAAGCGCCACAACTACTCTCAGTGGTGCATAACCTGATCGAATCGAAAAACAAGAAGCAGTACGTGCTTACGGGATCAAGCGCTCGAAAACTGAAAAGATCGGGAGTGGATCTTCTGGCCGGTCGAGCGATCAAGAAAAGCATGCATCCGTTCATGGCCTCCGAACTCAAGAAGCGTTTCGACATCTCGGAAGCTCTCCTCAACGGCATGGTCCCGTTGGTAGTTGATGCCGAAGAGCCTTCGGAAG
>WJJU01000937.1 GCA_014729595.1 Chitinivibrionales bacterium | reverse complement strand
TGCCGAGGGTGAGCGCCACAATGGGAACTCATTTCTGCCCGGACCCTAAGGCTTCACCTCGTTGAATTGCCACTGGGTATGGTTCCCGCTCCAGTTTGTGGGAGCCAGGGTTGGGTAGCCTTTACTTCCTCCACTATACACGTAGGGATTGGTATCGCAGGAACCACTCTGAATGTGGTAGTTGGAGCCGTTCGGCACAAGCTTCCAGTCACCTGCCTGATTTTCATCGGCTGTCATTCTGAGCGCACCACCGTCTTTTTCACAGGGAACAGCCTGAAGATACTTGTTGTTCCCCTTGCACTTGAGCTTGAACCAGGCGCCGTTTACGGTCACGGGCCGCCATTGAGAGTAGTTACCGGTCCACGATGATGGCGCCATCTGGGCGGTTCCATCGGCGCCGTTGCCGTTGAGGCGCTCCAGCACTGCACTGTTGGAAATGTAATAGTCTGTATCGGGATCAATTGCCGGTGATTCAACCGATTCAAAGGACCAACGTGTCCAGTCTCCGGTCCATGAGTCGGGCTGTAGTTGAATCGGAGACCCCTGATCATCATTCTGCGGACGGATATGTTTTCCCGTCTCGTGGTTGACAAAAAAGAAAGTCGTTCCGTCACCGGACGGGTCTTCCGACCACTGCGTCCAGGCGCCGTCGTAACTCTGGTCAACCTGCCGCATCCCCGAGCCGTCGGTTGCGTATATCGGTCTGAAGTACATATCGGTTTGCACGTTCAGCAAGTAGAAATAGTCCCCGTTCATGACCTTACGCCATCGAAACCAGTCGCTATTGTCATTCGAAGCTGCTTCCATGGGGCATTCCGGGTCGCCGTTGACCGGACGAAGGTAGTTGCCCGAAGCCTTGTTCCTGATAAGAAACACCTCGCCGACGGGTTCGGAGTTGGTAGTGGCCTTGCCGGTGATGTGACTGCTCGAGCCATGGTCGTTGTAGGCCTCGACCCAATAATAGTAGGTGGTCCCTGAACTCAACCCCCCGTTGTTCCAGCTTGTTCCGGTCTGCGTTCGGACCGGATCCGACGGCTTGCTGTTGGAGGTATTTCTGTAGATCTTGAACCCGGACTCGTCGGATGCGTTGTCGGTCCAGCTCAGGTTGATCTGGGTAGTCGATACGGCGGACAGTGTAAAGTTGTCGGGGGCTGCCGGGACTGATCCACCCGAGACCGGAGTCTCCTTCCATTGAGTCCATTCTCCACCACATGTCGCCGGGACGGCACGAACGACTACGCCCCCATTGTCGCTCCCGCTGTCGCCGTCAGGGTCCTCGATGCACTGTAGGTAGTACCCGTTCACCCGGCATTCCAAATAGAAGAACCCGTTGTCCGTAGGAACCTTGCGCCATTGGGTTTTATCACCACCGCAGCTTGTATGAACCGCGCGAACGGCCAGGGCATCTGCCTCTCCGCATGGCTCAGTTCCTCCGGCCGTGGCATCGGGCTCAGTTTGTAGCTGTAAGTAGTAGCCCGAGGAAGCGTTTTTGAGGTGAACGTATCCGCTCTCAGGTGCATCAATGAATTCCCAGTGCACCGACGAACCGGAATAGGACAAGTCGACGCCACGTACATTTTTCGCGTCGGCATAATCGGTGCCTCCGCAGGTGAACGTCGACAGATGGTCTATATCATTGGTTCCTTGGAGTCGCTTGGGCCATTTCCTGTTCTCAAGTATCACTGCTGAAGGGTCTACGGGATCATCGCTAATTGGTTCTCCAAGGCACTGCACCGACCCATCGTCCAAAGCCAGAAAAACGTTGCCGTAGGCCGCTGCCATACCGTCGAATACCGGCTTGGCCGGCAGGGAGAGCGTCGTGACTTTAGAGCCGTCAGAGGTTTTGATCACCCGAAACTCGCCTGCGTGCTCTCCAAGCAGGTGTTCCTCCTGGGTGACAAACTGGTCCTGAACCCCCGGACTATCCATGTTCGTGTAGGTGGCCTGCTCATCAACGACATCTTGCACGCCTGCAATGTACATTCGTGAGCCTGCCACAATCATTGCATCGACATGGATGCCGGTGTTCTCTTTGGTCCAGAGGTAGGAGATGCTCTTCCACCAGGTGTCTTTCCACTTACTTACCGAGTACCCGGTTTTGTCGGCGCAGAACAGGTGGTTTTCCATCGGATCGGTCCACTTGTAGTAGTCGGGGGTTCTTCCGAATCCATACACCCGGTTGTCGTTGAAGGAGAGAATCCTTCCGGCAGGCGCATGTTGCTGGGCTTTGGGCCAGCCGTCATGGCCTGAACCCCATCGGCGACCGAAAACCCAGTACGACCGGTGCATCCGGGCATCGTCGAGGAATCCCGTAGCCGAAAACAGGTGAGCGTCGCTTCCCTTCTGGTTTTCCGCCTGTTCATAGGACCGGTCCAGATCACTGCGCACGCCGTCGAAACTCATTCGTTGAGTACGCATGTAAATGTAGGAATCATCGCAGGATAGAATATCGGGCAAGGCAACGGGCATGTGGAGCCTGTCCATGCGCATTTGAAGGTTCTCCGAGAGGTTGTCCGGGTCCCGGTGGTCCATACGCTTCTCGTCTAGGAGTTCACCGGTGATCAGATCGATTTTACAAAACCGCAGACCGCCGTCAAGGAACATTGACCTCCCCGCCACCGCATACACAACATCGTTGCGTATCAATACACTCCCGTTGACAGGCCAGAGTGATTCGACTCGCTCCTGCCCGACGATTCTCCGGTCGATTGGTGCGGCCCTGAATCTCCAGATCAGTTCGCCGTCGCTTGCCCTCAGGCAGTAGACGTATCCGTCACGGCAGCCAAAAACGGCCCGCTGCTTGACAATTGCAGGAGGTGAGTCGATGTTTCCTCCAGCGGTAAAGCGCCATTCTTCGGAACCGTCACGGGCATTGAGTGCCACCACCTGATGAGATTGGGTCAGGGGTACAAAGACTTTCATATCGGCCACGACAACGCGACCGCAGGGCTCACCGAGATTGGTGTGCCACTGCTCCGATATATTTGTCGTGACCGGACTTGGGGTGTAGCCGCTCCGTGTGTTATCATGACGGTAGACCGGCCAGGCATCGGATTCCGAGGCCGGGTCGGTTATCGAAAGCATTTCATCATAGACCGGCCCTTCATGGCGACGCTCGGCAGGGTCAATCGATGCCGGTATCGACGGCCCTTCCGAGGCCAAGGCGAGCAAATGGGACAGCTTTGATTCCATGTAGCACGCACAATTGTTGGGAGGCGCATAAAGGAGACCATTGGCAGGAAGTATGCCGTACAGGCATCCACCGCGGACCCAGTGATTGATTTTCCACTTGTCGCCCGACGCATTCGGGTCAACAAACTCCACACCGGTGCGTGAGGTCAGGAAGAAGTTTCGGGTAGCCTTTCCACGATGGCACCGATGATGAAACCAATAGACCCGGGAATCGACGTTGCAGCCAAAGGACTGCTCCATTACTCCGGTATGAAGGTTTCTTCCCAGAAAGGTTCCGGTACTCGAATTAAATTCCACCTCGGTGGTCCATACTTTCCCGTCAACAACAAACAGGTCCTTGGGGGACTTGTAGCCGGGTTCGGGATCGGCATGATTCCAGAGAAGGCTGCCGTCGTCCAGCGAGAAAGCGAACACATCGGTCATATTGGACGGCCAAAGGAGTACGATGTTGTCTGATATCGTCAGGTTTGGAGTGATGTAGGTTGGGATTGGCTCCTGGGCGACCACGGACTGGGACGTCCAGAGTGTGTTCCCGTTCCCGCGGTCGAGGCAAACAACCTTTTTACCGTCGAAGAAAACAATCTTTTCGCTTAGTGCCGCAAGAGTCATCGGCGTGACTGGGGCGTCCTTGGACCACAGGAGATTGCCGTTCGATGGATTGATGGCGCAGATGCGTCTCATGTCACCATTCCAGGCGTAGTCCGACGATATCTTGTCGGCCCAGTCGTTGGGATCGTCAAGGTTCGCCGAATGGTAGGTCCCGATCGCGGAACCGTCGAAATCCCGCATGAGGTAGAGGGTGCCCTTATGGAGGATGATCTCTTCGGTTGTTGCACTATTCCCATAGGTACGGAGTATATCGCCGGTGTTGGGATCGAGGGCACAGACTATGCCGTCGGCCCCCATTCGGACAAAAAGTCGGTCGGCGCCGGCAACTATGCCGCGGGGATACCACGCGGGCCCCGATTTCATGGGCCAAAGGTGAGAGACCCACGGGTCGATCGATCGTTTCCACAGTACGGTCCCGTTGTAGGCATCACGCGCTACCACTGTAGGATGTCCGGGAGTGAGTACCGAATGGGTGAGCCCCTCATCGATCACGGTGAATACTTTGCCTCCGGCTGAAACCATACCCAATACGCCGGCAATGCGATCGTGGTGGCGACTCCATTCGGGAGAGCCTTGCCATTGCAGCGAAACCGGCGGGCCGATTCTGTCATCATTGGAGACTGCGTTGTTGGAGGCATCGTAGAGAAAATGAGTCCATTCATCGATGTTCCCGGGTACGGCCTTCGTGGTCGTATTCCAGGAACCACCGGATTTGATATACGCCTTTCCCCCGGGTACCAGAACGCGGGTTACCTCGGACATCGGAACCAAGCCGAGGTTCTCGGAAACAACCAGGTTGACTACATTGTCCCGGTAGGGGAGCGTGCCGGAATTCAATTCATTGACACTGACAAGGCCGTACAGCCCCCGCCCCCGGATGGTTCCGCGAGCAGTGGCAACATCGCCGGCATTGTTGTCCAGTCCTTGCACAATGAACGGGCCTTCCTCGGCAAAATCGGCGGTCGTGCTCCCATTGCCGACATCGATGTGGACAACGAAACCGCCGCTCACGTCCGTGGCCTGTAGAATATCACTGGCGGTTTGAGCCTTCGCCCCCGTCATGGCAAGCAGAATTGAACAGGCCGTGATAGATCGAATGAACCCCGAGTTTAGTTGCAAATGGGCTCCCCCATGAGACTGTTGTGTTACAGCATTTTCCGTGACAGTACCGCACCGGCACAATAGCGCAGGTAGAAGGGATCACCGTTCACGGAGAGCAACCCGACACCCACTTCTTAAACTTTCTCGTACAACGGGCCGGATGTGTACGTCTTCGGTGAACAAAAACCAATCCACCAAAACCCGCACTAAATTACATTGTGTCGGGTAGCCTCGTGGGGCTAGTTGGGACGGTGAACCATCTTTCTCGCCCTTTTCCGCCATTCCAAGCTCGCAAGGCCGATCGGTTGACGACGAATCGGTCCTTTGCGCGGTTTTAGGGCAGGCGTTGAAAAAATCGGCAGTCCGGGTCGTGGTCGGGGGATCTTTTCGTTGCATTTTGGGAAATGATCGGTTATATTAGGTATTGTAGGCGGCAAATCCACCATTTGGGGAGGTTTTGACCGGCGTACAGAATCTTATGCCGCAATACAATGGTGCACAAGCGGTTCTTCCGATTCAGGCGGCATAATCGAAGGAGGGGTGTGCCAAAGGAGTTGGTCCCGCACCAATTGGGTGGGTCCAAAGTGGGAAACTCGACTAGACAACATAACGACCGGATATCGTTATGGAAGGAGAAACATTGATACGTACTATCGGTTTTACGGTTGCTCTTTCGTTGCTCTCAGGATGTTCCGTTGTTGATGCCGCGGCTACCTATTCCAACCCGGTCATCGACGAGGTCGGCCCCGCCGATCCCCATGTGATATTCTACGAAGGATTGTACTACTTGTACTGCACCGGCGACAACTGGAGCTATCACGTGTACACCTCGCCGGATTTGGTTAATTGGGAAAAGGGCGAACGTGTTTTCGCGCCCGGAAAAGACAAGGTTTGGGCGCCCTGTGTGTTCCTGCACAAAGCGGACAGCATGTTTTACCTGTACTATTCGGTCCAATGGGATCTCGGGGTGGCAGTTGCCGACAGCCCGGACGGGACCTTTGAAGACCGGGGAAAACTTGTCGACGGGGCAATCGATGCCGATATGTTTGAGGATGCGGATGGAAACTTGTATCTCTACTATGCCAAGGATGCGAACGTTATTTGGGTCCAACCTATGGCCGACCCTGTCACCAAGGAGGGAGAACCTACGCAACTCCTGAGTAAGGCCGGTGGCTGGGAGAAAAAACGAACAGAGGGTCCCTGTGTTGTCAAACACAATGGTTTATACTATATGCTCTACTCGGCCCACAACGCCGGCAATCCCGCCTACGCCGTTGGCTATGCAACGGCAGACAGTCCTACGGGGCCTTTCGAGAAGTACGAAAACAATCCGATTGCTTCACGATCGGATACCATATTCGGTCCGGGCCACGGCATGGTCATACAAGACCGGGCGGGTGAATACTGGCATGTGTATCACCAGAAGCAAGCAGACTCGGTTGGATTCGACCGGTTTATCTGCATCGATCCGATGTGGTTCGATGAGTCCGGCATTCTGCACACCCGAACCACACGGGGCGCCCCCTATCCCGCGCCGGTGACCAATCTCCCTTCGACGACACAACCACGGGTAGACATCGCGAGGAAGATCTCACAGAGGCCGCACTACCGTTCGCGATTCACCCTCGCCGGTCAAGCTTTGCCGGGAGCTGGTGCTGCGACGCGGTCCCCCACTGCCATAGCTCCCGCCATTATTGTCGGCACCGATGGGAAAAGGACCTTGGTGGGCCGAAACGCATTCCGGGACTAAGGACCTGCGCAGAAATGACTTCACATTTTCTCATCCCACCTGCACGCCGCCTTTCCGGGATCCTCAACCGCGAAATCCTCGAAATAGCTGGGCTATTCTTGTGGTTTCGCTCAATCGGGTCGCGAAAATGCAGCACACAGTTGAGCACCAAAATGCGAACTTATTCTTGCGCGGACCCTAAGTGCCCCCCGAGCATTTCGATTCGCTCCACTCGTTCCGCGGTCCCCGACTGAACCTTAACAAGACGGCATCCCTTCGACACCCAGGGCAGTTCAATCGGCACGGATGCTTGACCGGCCCGAATAGTGCGACGCCACACGGTACGGCCAAGTAGGGAATAAAGGCGGACGTTGACGGAGCCTGATAGGGAATTTGATTTGGATGCCTGCCGGGCTCAACGAGCGCTTCTCGCGTGTCTCGGGCTCGGCAGGAACCGGAAGGAGTGAATGAGCCGTTACAAGCATTCTACAGGTAATTACGCATTTTTAACCGTTCACGAATACCGTGCGGATTAACTTTACCATCACTATTGAATTCATGCTGGTACCGGGCGGATCGCTGCCAATTCGGACTATACCCAGCTTTATTACCCCAATAACCGAACATGGTAGCAAACCGAGTGGTTGTAATGAGCCAATCCAACAATGCCGCTTTCATTGCGGCAATACGGTTCTGATGTTCAGGCTCAAAGTAAAGATTTTTCATTTCCCAAGGATCATCGGCCAAATTATAGAGTTCGCCAAACCCATCCGGGTATTCCTGAAAGTAGTAGTCCCGGGCATACCACACGTAACGCCAGTCACCTTGGCGAACGGATCGGCTCCAAGGGAATTCGGTAACGCCAAGATCACGGATTGTCTCATGTTTACCCGCGAGTAATGAAGAAATGTCATAGCCGTCAGAGGTCTCTGGTCGATCCAACCCTGCAAGTGCACACAATGTAGTGCCGACATCAACACTTTCGACCAGTTCCTCTGCCACGTGCCCCTCGCGAAAACGGCCCGGCGCCCACCAGATCATCGGAATCCGTGTGATCGCATCGTGACATATACCCGGCGCTTTTTCCATAATGCCATGCTCGCAAGCATAATCACCATGATCCGCAGAATAGACGACGATTGTGTTATCCGCGAGCCCCGCGCTACGAATATAATCGAGCATCTGACCGACGGCATAATCAACTTGACTGACCGCACCCAAATATCCATGCAACTTCCGCCGTCGCGCAGCCTCAAGCGTTTTTGGGTCAAAAATAAACCATCGACTCGAGGTCCAATACTCTCTCTTCTTCAGTAAAGAGGGTGATTTATGGACAAATTCGTAATCCATATTTGGCGGAAATGTCAACTTTTTGGCTTCATACATTTCCCAAAACGGGGTTGAGGGTGCAGTACATTGATGCGGACGGGGTAGTGA
>WJJU01000084.1 GCA_014729595.1 Chitinivibrionales bacterium | reverse complement strand
GAATGCCGTCTTCGCTCTTCCCTGTGTGCCGTCCCCCTGATTACAGAAGAGCACAACATCCCCATGGATCAAGACTGAGGCGTTGTTTCCCTTACCGAGGCTTTTGCTCCAATACTCTTCTCCATCGCCCAGATCCACGCACCTGAACGTTTTGTGGTCGTTGTACACCACGTAATCGCCCTTTGCCGCCACGGAGAGGTCCTGAATGTGCTTTTGGGATGAATTTTGCCATAGTCGATTGCCGGTTGTGGCGTCAAAGGCTTTGAGGTATTCCTGCTTCCCCTCATCGCTTCGGTCGCGAGTAACAATAAGGAGCACATCATTGTGGTAGACGATCTCTTCGGCGTCATGCGTACCCTCATACGTCACCAGGGGAGTACCGTCCTCAGCATCCAGAGCCACGACGGGGCCGTGGATCGAAAGCATGGTAAAAACACGCGAATCGTGGGCCACAAGACTGCGCGCAAGATTGCGGGGCGTACTCAAGAACTTTGTGTACCTATCCTCCCATTCGAGAATATCCTTTTCCCAAAGAGGCATGCCGTTGAACGCGTCAACCGCGTACAGCTTCCATCGACTGTCATAGTGAATAGAGGCGTGCGAACCAAGATCGACGATATAAAACAGTCTGCCGCCGGCGGAGACACAACCGGTCACGCTGGCCATGTAGTCATGGCTGCGGGTGTACCGAGGCGAAGTGATCCATTGCAGTGAATGGGGGGCGCCCGCTACGGAGTCGGAGGATACGGGATTGCCCGAAGCATCGTAGGTGTAGTGGGTCCAATCATCGATGTTGGAGGGACGCGGTTTCTCCAACACCGTCCACCCGGCACCCTGCTTGTGGTACAATTTGCCGTTGGGGGCTAATACGCGAACGATTTCATCGTTTATGCCCTCACTATTTTCGGCCACCACTAAGTTAATGAGGTTGTCATGATAGGGCAGCAAATCGGAACTCCTCCAGTGCTTCACGCTTATCCGGCCGTAAGCCCCTCTGTCGGAAAGGTAGTTACGCATCTGCTGAACGACCGAAATGTCGGTATGGAGCGCTTGCACGACACTGTTGGCTTGCTCACTAAACTCATGCAACCACTGAGCGTCGTCACAGCCGACGACTACGACTAATCCCCGCCTGAATTGGGTCGCATCCCGAATCGCCATATACCCGGGCAAGTCACCAAAACAGAGCGAAGCACTTAAAAGCGTGAGTGCCGCGGCCAAAAGGTCCTTTTTCATCCTCATATTCAATCTTCCCCCCCGTTCATAAAGTTTGAAATGAGCGCAGTCCGTTTACTGTTACTTTAGAAAAGCATCCATAGCTGGAAGTCTATTGATTTTATGGTACTTATTCCACTCCGCCGGGCCCCCGGTCATTTTGAGGGTCGCTCAGTCACCGCTCATGCCTGTTTTGCCGTTGAACTATGGTGGCTAAGCGGAGTCGAAGCCACCATGACGGTGGAGCCCAAGGGACTCTCATAATTGATTTAGTTGCGCTTCACGGCACGTCATCGCATCGATTTTGAAGTACACGAAACGAGGATGAGGATAGCGGACATTTGGAGCGTATCTCAAAAGCCGCCTATACTAAACCGCTTAATTTGTCCCGCATCATACCAACCGCCGAAGCGCATCGCCGCATCCCTCTCTTCCACCTCTTCACTATACCATAAATGAGGCCCAAAGTGTGGCCCATACAAAAAAACGCGGCCGCACCCCACCTCGCGCTTGAGTACCAAAAAACTTTTCCATCCGCCGAGGTCATGTATCGGTACTTGATCGTGGTGTTGAGCCGGTATGCCTTTTGTTGCTAATATAGCACAAATCTTAGCGCTTCGCATTAAAAAAATCATTCACCGCACTTTGGCACATCATCGCCGAACCGTCTTTCCATGACGGTGCCGGAGCGATCGGAGTACCCGCACCGGTTACCCTCCTGAGAAGGTGTTCTAAACGCGGAAAAGAGTAACGAAAAAACCTTTGTTTGGATAAGGAGGCGAATCAGGGGATAAGCGGTTTATGCCCGGCCGCATGCGGTGGTGCCACATTTCCGAGTTATCAAAAAAAACCGCGGCAACCGATTCGTCGCCCGTCCCCATCTTCAAACGCTCCGGGCGCCTCGGCGAACGATGAAATTGATTACTACTTCCGACGGGATCGGCATTCGATAAGCACGCATGGTCTCACGAGCAGCCTTAACTCACTGCTCCGCAGGCCGGTATGCCACTTCGGTTAGTTTCTTGTTGAAGACGCGATCGTATCTGATCTAAATAGCGGAGGGTTGGGGATATTCCACAAAAAAACAATTGAAAGCGGAGCATTTTTTTAGCGTTCAGACTAATTCCGATGTATATTCCCCACTCACAAAGCGGCGGACCGGAACAAAACCTATCGCAGGTTGAGGTCAGTAGCCAATTGTGCGAATTCTTCAGCCGGCGCCGCGGTCGGTGGCTCCGGTGACCACCTTCAGAAAAGCTCACCATTACGTGCCGGTTCATGCATCTGCCATTTAGTTTAGTTCGGCATGTAATCGTTCGTTGTTCCGGGACTCAAGAAACTGGAACAACACACAACAAAGCCAAAAGGAGTTTATCCGATGAAACATGAAGCAAGCGGTAATTGCTCATACTCACCCGCTTCGACGCATCGCCACCTTATTAATAGGGCGGCGATTTTCGGCCTGCTACTATTAAATACGTTTGTCGTCGCTCTAAGGGGACAAACCGCCGAAGATATTCTGAGCACCACGGGTATGACGGGCGGCATCATAGTTCACATTGATGTCGGCGATGGACGGCTCACCGCCGATTTGGGGCAAGGTGATGCGTTCCTTGTGCAGGGATGGGACACGAATGCCGGCGACGTAAGCACCGCGCGTTCGCACGTTCGGTCCGAAGGACTCTACGGAAAAGTGAGCGTAGAACAGCTTACAAGCGGCACGCTCCCCTACCGTGACAACCATGTTAACCTTGTGGTTTCCGAGAATTTGGGTTCGGTCTCGAAGTCCGAAGTGAATCGTGTGTTGGCGCCGGGGGGCAAGTCATATATCAAATCGGACGGTTCATGGGAATTGACGACCAAGACGGTTCCTTCAAACATCGATGAGTGGACGCACTATCTTTACGACGCTTCGAACAACTGCGTCTCTAACGACGACAAAGTTGGCGAACCTCGGTCACTTCAGTGGCAGGGTTTGCCGGAATGGTCACGTCATCACGACCGCATCGCCAGTATTGTGGCGATGGTGTCGGCCGGTGGAAAGGTGTTTTATGTTATCGATGAAGGGTTGACCCAGTCGATTCTGACCCCGGGTCATTATGCGATTATCGCACGGGACGCCTACAACGGCACGCTCCTGTGGCGACGCGAGATGGATGATTGGATCAATCCCATGTGGCCGCTCAAATCGGGTCCGGCGTGGTTCCCCCGCCGGTTGGTCGCTACCGCGGACCAGGTTTTTGTGACCATGGGCATGAATGCTCCCCTCAGCGCCCTCGATCCCAACACAGGGGCAACGCTGCGAACCTATTCCAATACCACGACCGCCGAAGAGGTTATTCACTACGACGGCACGATTTACGTGCTTGTTGACCCCGACGGCTCCAATGTTGAAGGTTACTACAATGACGGTTCGTATGCCATGGAGACGGTTGAGCTTAACTACCCCTGGGATGGCGATATGCGGAAGATAAGGGCCGTCAACCCTTCCAACGGCAACCTCCTGTGGAGCAAGGACGTCCCCGTTGCGCCGGCGACCATGGCATGTCGGGACAACAAATTGGTGTTCTTCAACGGCGACAAGGTAATCTGCCTTGACCGCCACAGCGGTGATCAGCTTTGGTCATCGATAGCGGTCGGGGCCAAATCACCGATCCCGACTTACTTTGCGCCCAATCTGATCATTCAGGACAATACGGTAATTTTCTGGGGTGGAGACTCCAACGATATGTACGGTTTCTCACTGAGTAACGGCTCCCAATTATGGAACAAGCAGGAAACCGTCGCGGGCTATCAAGCGCCCAAGGATGTTTTCGTGGTGGACGGCAAAGTATGGACAACCGAAATAGAGCAAGGAGACCATTCGGGTGACTTTATCGGGCGCAATATCACGAGCGGTAAGCAGGAAGCTTTCTTTGACTGCGATGTCGACGACCGCGTATACTGGTTTCATCACCGCTGCTATCGCGGCAAGGCAACCAAAAACTTTTTCTTGATGTCCCGTACCGGCATAGAGGTTGTCGACCGCAACAATTCAGGCGACGAATGGAGCATCAATCACTGGGTGCGCGGTGGCTGCCTTTACGGTGTTTTACCGGCGAACGGCCTCCTTTATACACCGCCCAATAACTGTGCGTGCTACACCGAAGCGAAGATGTCGAAGTTTTCGGCGTTTTCTTCGACCGGCCCATCGATTCCCGGCTCCATCAATCCGGCAAGTCGGCTGAGCAAGGGATCGATCTATGACGAGATGAAGTCGGTCACCGAGGCCGCAACCGAAACCAATGCCTGGCCGACCTATCGCCACAACAACGAGCGTAGCGGCCATACAGCTTCTTCGGTGACCAACGATCTGGGCAATCACTGGAAAAAGTCATTGGGAGCGAAGCCGGGAAGGCTTGTTGTTGCGGAAGGGAAAGTTTTTGTTCCACTGGTGGATGCGCACCAAGTGGTTGCCTTGAATGCCAATACCGGCAACATCGCCTGGCGCTTCACCGCGGGCGGCCGTGTTGACTCTCCACCGACCATTGCCAAGAAGCGTGCCGTTTTTGGTTGTACCGACGGCTACGTTTACTGCGTGCGCGTGTCGGACGGTGAACTGATCTGGCGATTTCGTGCCGCGCCAATCGATCGCCGCATCATGAGCAACGAGCGGATCGAGTCGCTCTGGCCGGTACACGGTAGTGTGCTCATTCGCGACGACGTCGTATATGCGGTTGCGGGGCGCTCGATGTTTCTGGACGGCGGTCTGCGGTTCTGTCGCATCGATCTGATCACCGGAGAGCTGATCGGCGAGAAGATCATGGACGAAGTCGATCCCGAAAGCGGCTCCAACGACAACCTTCAAATGCGCATGAGCGGATTGAATATGCCGGTTGCGCTGCCGGACGTTCTTTCGTGTAACGACAGCTATCTGTTCATGCGGTCCCAGCGGATGGACTTTACGGGTAACCGGAGCGACCTGACGCGCACCAACGGTCAAGTTGACGAGCAAAAGGGTGCGGATGCTCACTTGTTCTGCGCGACCGGATTTCTCGATGCCGCCTGGATGCATCGTTCATACTGGCTTTATGGTCGGCGCACGACCAGCGGAGCGAGCAACTACTATAATGCACAAAAGTATGCGCCTGCCGGCCGCGTGCTCTGTTTCGACAACAACAAGATATACGGTTTTGGTCGAAAGCCAAGGTATTACAAGTGGTCGACACCATACGAATATCAGATCTTCGGCGCCGACAAAGAGGACTACACAGTGGTATACGACGGCGACGAGGCCCAGAATATCAGTTTCGATTGGACCAAGGAGGAGCCGGGGATCCACATCACTTCGATGGTTCTCGCCGGCGGCAAGATCTACGCCGCGGGTTCAATGGACATCACCGATGAGCAGTACGATCACACTCGCATGGACAACCAAGCAATCGCCGATCAGTATATTATTCAGGAAGAGCACTTCAAAGGAATGCATGAGGGCGAATTGCGGGTGATTTCCACCAGTGACGGCTCCGTCGCCAAAACCATATCCACCGACGCCCCGCCAATCGTCGACGGCATGGTGTCGGCCTACGGTAACATCTACATGGCGCTGATGAACGGCTCGGTGGTCTGTATCGGCGACGAAATCGATATTGAGCATCAATCGACCGACGGTGACTATATTAATATTCAACGTCGCCACAGTACCGAAATGCTGTACTGGGCAATGGACAACAATGGAGTGGAATATTGGGAAAGCGACCCTACGAGCATCAATGCCCAGTGGGAAGTGGTAGTCGCGGAAGGTGAATGGTACAATATCAAACGTCGCAACGACGGCGAGGCACTCTACATGGGCATGGGTAACGAACAGAACGCCTTTTTCACAACCGACGCCGGTAACTGGTGGGCACAGTGGAAATTTGTCACCGCCGACGGCGAATGGAAAAACATCCAGCGCCGCCACAGCACCGACATACTCTACATTGGCATGGGCAATGAGGAAAACGCGTTCTGGACCACGGATGCCGGTAACTGGTGGGCGCAGTGGAAACAAGTACCGGTTGACGGCTCCGGGTCCGACGATACGACGCCACCGTCTCCGGATCCCATGACATGGGAAACCGAGCCGAATCAGTCAAGCACCGACGCCGTCACGATGACCGCCTCGACCGCCTCGGATCCGTCCGGAGTGGAGTACTATTTCGAGTGCACTTCCGGCGGCGGGAACTCCTCCGGCTGGCGGAGCGGCTCATCATACACCGATGCCGGTTTAACCCCCGGCAATACGTACCAGTACCGCGTCCGGGCACGAGACTTGAGTGCGGCAAACAACACCACGGCCTGGTCATCGACGGTCAGTGTGACGCTGACGACAAGCGGAACCACCTATTACTTCATCAAAAATGCGGCATTGGGTGAAAATCTCAACGGCAACGGGGCCGGCGGTACCGCCCAAATGGTTCCCTCGAGCTGGACGGGTGAATACTCGCAATGGGAAAAGGAGATGGTTGACGATACATGGTTTTTACTGAAATGTCGTCAAAACGGCAAGTACCTGCAGGCGCTTCCCTGCGAAAAGAACGGTGACGCGGTGCGCATGACTACAAGCACGACCAACGCGGTTCAGTGGAAACTTGTCGCCAATGGTTCCAAGTACCACATTCACAGCAAGTCGTGCGGCGCCAACCAATATCTATACAGTGGCGGCTCGAAAGGCTATCCTACCCTTGCACCGTCGAGCTGGACCGGCAACCATACACAGTGGGAGCTAAACGCCGTTGAATAAACGGTGGTTTGCCCGGTGATGGGCGCTTCGGGTCACGATGTACGAGATGCGCCGTTACCCGGCCGCTTAAGCACGGATGAACTTGACCGAAAAAAAGCGGAGGGGAAACTGTTTCTTTCCGCTTTGTTCAGACAGGAGTCAACCTTTCGACCTTCCACGCACCCAAAGAGAGCAACGGCGAGGCCAAAAGCACCGATGGGCGCCTTATATGATAGAGATTAGAAAGATGAGTCGCTCCGAAAGGGCGCCAAGGCTGTTTTCAAGGAGAAAAAAAGTATGACAAAACCGCGCTTCAATGCACTACTATATTGCGCAGTTCTGTTCTTTATCCGGATCGGCGGGACCGAAGCCTGTGTGGTCCCCGTCTTCCGCTACGCTCTCGAACGTTGGGTGGCCGATGAATATCCGACCATTGTGTACTACGAGGACACACTCTCTAAGAAGGATTCTCTCAAGATCGCCGCTCTCGCACGAAAGTGCGCGAAAACCGCTTCGGCCGAATTTTCTTCTCCGGGTCATGCGGAGACGTCCGCCAATACCATCTTGTATACCGTCGACGTCAACGACACCGACGCTCATCCTTGGTTCATGAAACTTCATGATCGGTCTTTGCCGCGTTCCTATCCTTGGGCCAAGCTGATCTTTCCGCCTTCGACGCGCATTCGCGAGGTACTATGGGAAGGTCCTCTATATTCATTGCCCTTCGACCAAGCATGTCAATCTCTCATACGTCAAGAGGTAGGCCGCCGCATTTGCGACGGTCAAACGGCGGTATGGATACTATTGGAAGGCGAGGACAAGAAGGAAAACGCCCGTACGCGCGCTTTTGTAACAAATGAACTGAGGGAACTTGAGAAAACGATCACTCTCCGCAAAATTCCCGAGGAACAACTTCCCCTCTGGTACAAGGCATCCAACGGCCCACCGTTGCGGGTGGAATTCTCGATGGTTTCGTTGTCGCGCACCGACCCGGCCGAGTCCTTATTCGTCAAACTTCTGTTGCATTCACAACCAGGCGCCGACACCTTGACCCGACCGATCGTATTTCCGGTTTTTGGACGCGGGCGGGTACTGACGGCGCTATGGGGAGACCTTCTTACACATGACAATTTCGTTCGAGCCGGACGGTTTCTGACGGGCCCGTGCTCATGCGTGATCAAGGCCGACAATCCCGGCGTTGACCTTCTTATGAAAATGGCCTGGGACCAAAATATTCGATCAATCATGAGGGATGAGGCACCGCCGGGTCTCACCGGCATAGCCCCGCTGATTGAGCAATACCTGAAGAAGCGGCAAGATGATTCCACGCACTCGACGAAAGAGCATAAGCCGTCGAGGGAGAAGAAATTCGATCGCTAGGACGTCGCAAAAGCGCGTCCCGCATTGTGTACCGCCACCGCCATACTTCGGGTCTACGCCGTCGGATCGAAACACTTTGTCGTCTCCTTCGGCACATACTATGTTTTTTAGCATTATGTGATAGTACCCACGAGGCACTCGTGTGTGCGAAGAGGAATCACGGCGGCAGGAGTAGGGCGCCGCCCCCGGTGGCTCCCGGCTTCAGGGCGGAATCGAAACGTCGCGGGAGACGCAAGTCGTAGGTTTTGCGCTTCTTTATTACCCGCTTTCCGATGAAACGATCGTTTAACCGGTTCAAAAGCTCGATCAGGGTCGTCTTTTATTGCGATTTTATTCATCGGAATTTGGTAACGCGCGCCCGGATGTACGGCCGTTTATAGCGGAACGATTCACTCATTGGGAGCCCAATGCATATAATCGTATGCATTCTTGAGGATCTCGCCGCGACGAGTGAAATAAGGAGGATTGGTATGGGCAACTACTCAAGAAGATCGTTTATGACATACACCGGCTCCGGAGCAGCCGCGCTCGCGACGTCGTCGTGCACGGGGATCTTTGCCCGGAAGAATGACCGACCGAACGTATTGTTTATCGCCGTCGATGATTTACGCCCGCAACTTAATTGCTACGGTCACACACAAATGATCTCTCCCAACATCGACCGTCTGGCCGCACGAGGAGTACAATTCAACCGTGCCTTTTGCCAGGTTCCCGTCTGCGGAGCGTCTCGTGCGAGCCTTCTGACCGGCATAAGACCGCACAGAGGCCACTATTCCCGATTTAGCGCTTTTCACACCCGTGCGGACGAAGAAGTCCCCGGCGCCGTGACTTTGCCCGAGATCTTTAGGGAACACGGTTATTACACCCTTGGTAACGGCAAAGTTTTCCATCATCAGCATGACGGGAGGGGAAGCTGGAGCGAGCCGGACTGGCGACCGAACGGCGAACACGTTCAGCACTATCTTTCGCCGGAAAGTAAGTCTCAAAGAAATCCCGAAAATAACTATGGTCCGTCTTACGAGTGTTACGAAGCGGCCGACAACGCTTACTCCGACGGTAAAGTGGCCGACAAGACGATCAGCGATCTGCGCCGCCTGGCGAAAATGGAACGTCCCTTTTTCCTCGCATGCGGATTCTATAAGCCGCACTTACCGTTCGTAGCGCCGAAGAAATACTGGGATTTATACAAAAGAGAAGACATCGACCTCGCCGACAATCCTTTTGCGCCCAAAGACGCGCCGGAGAGATCTTTGCATGATTTCCCCGAGCTTCGAGGCTATGCGGGGATTCCCAAGGAGGGGCCGCTTCCGGACGAGCTTGCGCGCACCTTGATACACGGCTACTATGCCTGCGTGAGCTATGCAGACGCCCAGGTAGGACGCGTACTGGACGAACTAAAGCGTTTGAAGCTCCATGATAACACGATCGTTGTCTTATGGGGCGATCATGGTTGGAATTTAGGCGAACACGGTCTCTGGTGCAAACAGTGCAACTACCAGACCTCTCTTCGCGCCCCACTGATAGTCAGCGCCCCCGGCTATACCGAGGGAGTCAGTACCGATGCGCTGACCGAATTCGTGGACATTTTTCCCACACTCTGCGATCTCTCGTCGATTCCCGTACCCGACCACATCGAAGGAACCGGTTTTGTCCCTCTACTCCAAAAGCCCGACCGACCGTGGAAAAAAGCGGTATTCAGCCAATATCATGCCGGGCTAACCATACGAACCGATCGGTATGCCTATACCGAATATCAGTGGAGAAACGGCAATGTGCGGGCCCGGATGCTCTACGACCACCGAAAGGACCCCCGGGAAAACGTCAATATAGCCGCGCTCCCGGAAAATAAAGACCTTGTTGAAAAACTCAGCCGACTGCTCAACGAAGGATGGCGCGCGGTCGACGTGGATCAATGACCTTGCGCGCATTAGATCATGCGCTTCTTGCGGGTCCCCGCGCAAGCGACCTATGCATACGGCTGAAAAGCCCATTGCTTCCGGGCAAAAACCGCGAATTCGGCAATAAAGCGCATATACTGGTTATCCGAGGGACTTGTAAGGTTTATCTTTCATTGAAGATAGTATGGTTTCGCCCCATTGTTGCATAAAAACCAGGTTCACAGCATTTATTACTCCGAGCACAATTTGTGATAAGGGGCCAACCAGGGAAAACCTGACCTAAAAGCCGGGTCACACGCTATCAATTAACTGCAACCCTGCTCGGAATATTAACTAATTGAATTATTTGGATTATGACCAAGGTTATATCTATTGCCGAATTTTTACCCTCCGGGCAGGCACGCGGCATTCAATCGTAACGCTTACGCGAGACCCCGGCAAGCGTTCACTCATACCGCCCTGATGTGGCTCTTTTGCGCCACCGGCGCCAGTATGCTTCGTGCGGCAGTCCACCGTGGACCGCCGTGCTCTTCGACCGTAAAAGCCTTCGAGTCCCCGCCTCGCCTTTCGCTTGAATAGCGTGGAACTTTTGCGGCGATGAGGTTCACTCACCTTACGGTGAGCGCATTGTTGTCCAATCGTAAACTAAGGGCAATCCCGCCGGCAAGCCCTCCATTATAAACACGCTGAAGCCGAATTCTCATCAACTTCCTCAGTTATCGAAGTTTTTCCTTGAACACCTTCGGGGCACCCCGTATTTTGTTCATGGTTGTTGCCATGGTTAGAAAGTGACCACCGCCGGGCGCCTCGAGCCGTACATTGGTAATGACTTTCGTAACGGCTAAGCACATTAGCCGGTAGTGTATTTGAGCATTGATTGTTAAAACCAACAATAAGAAAGGTTTCAAGCATGTCCGCAAAGTTACGCAAATCGATTGATTGCCTACTTGTCGCGCTTACGATAACCGTCGTACTTTTTTGTCAAACAATCGCCGATGTCGCGGTTGACGTCGACTATATCGTGCCGTTCGCTCATGAGGGCTTCGGCTCCAACACCAACTGCTACACCAACATGGGAAAAGAGAACACGAATTACTATACGCCGTCGAGCGGCACATGGGATACCATCTTAACCCCGCGTCTCAACGAAATGGCCCCGGGGTTTTATCGTCATTGGTTGATTTCTCAAACATTTTGGGAGGACTTTTTCGCTGATCCCGCCGTTCCCCGACCCTACCACAGGGACTCGCAGGGCATGTGACCGAGCACTACAAGATGCTGGACACGTGGGAGTCTAACGGATCCAGCGTCGCTCTGAATCTCTGCTACGGCGGATTCGACATTCAGTCCTACATGGATGTGTTGGAGCATCTGCTTATCACTAAAGGCTATACGTGCTTAAAATACGTAATTATCGGCAATGAACCCCAATGGAACGGTGTCACCCCCCAGAAATGGTTCAACTTTCAAAAGGAGTTCCTCGACAGTTTGCACAACCGGGGATATGACGAACACATCAAGTTCGTCACCATAGGGGATGCCAAAGGGCATTCCAATCACTACAAACCTATAGCGGAAAACCAATACTATAACGCAATGGTGAGTGCGTGGGACATGCACTATTACGCCCAAAACGGCAACAGTTCACCCACCAATAAGCTTTGGGACATTCTGGACGGAAAAGTTACCCGCAAGTATTTCATGACTGAAGCCGGGAGCCAGGAGTGGCTCGAATCTCCCGGCGTGAACACGGTACGTGACAAGCATGTCTACGCCGCGACAGTTGCGAAAATAGCTTGGCAATCACTGGCCTATGGGTATTCGGGAGTAATTTTTTGGTCATTCGACGACGCGATTTTTCGCCACGACGGAGAGGACAGTAATCTGTGGGGATTCTGGGACGCCGAAGACCTCTATGCCGGAGGACGGAAGCTTCGGCCTTGGTTTTAT
>WJJU01000936.1 GCA_014729595.1 Chitinivibrionales bacterium | reverse complement strand
GCGTAATGCATGCCAATTCGCAAATTGACACATCGGTCTTGGACAGTCTTGGTATTTCGCGCACCGATGCGCTAACCATGCTGGACTCCTTGATAGCAATGCCGCTCAATCGCTTTGCGGGACTTCCTTTAGACTCGACATCACGCGAACAATTGTCGTTCTACGCATTGGCCCTGATGCAAGCGTTTACCATTGAAGCGCGCATTATTGCTCTTGTCAATGGCATCTACGAAATTCGAAGCGAGCTTTCTATCAGGTACAACCGGCATTGGGGCGAGCTTATCGAAGCCGTGCATGTCAACCACAACCCCCGTATCGGTTGGGTCGGGATATACAAGGTGAAAGGTGAAGACCTTGTTGCATTCGATCCTGCGCGAAGGACCGATGCCGACACGCTTATATGCTTGCATACCACGGATAGCTCATCGATGCCGCGGCCCGTGGTTTACGCGGAGACGGTATATGTCCAGGATGGCTACTCCTATTTCACCGCTGTCGATAGCGGCATAACCGGGGCTTATGACAGCCGGGATACCGTCACATATCTTCACCCATACAAGGGAATTCACCAGCAGCCAGAGGTCTACTACGCGCAATGGTTCTGCCGCCATGAGCCAAAAGAAGCCGCGGGAGTGCCGCCCGAACGCCTTTTGGCTTTCCCAAGCGCGAATGTAGTTGGTATGGTGATGGGCCCACCGGTCGAACGAATGTACCCCCCGACCGATAGACGCATTGTGCACGTAACGCTCTGGGTTCAAGTGTTTGATTTCGGCTTGGGCGAACATTTGCGCCCTTGGGGATCGGCTTTAAGGGAATTTGGCATCGTGTTTCGTTACTGAACAACCAATGTGAACTGTCGCTCCTTTCATTACAACAATACATTCCCTCCGTGAGATCCGTGCGCTCTGTGGTTAATCCCCTCTCCCCTCTTCTCCTCCCAACAATAAATTCCCTCCGTGAGCTCCGTGCGCTCCGTGGTTAATCCAATCCGGAGAAGAGAAACCGCAGAGAACACAGAGAGGAATTATTGGGGCAGGAAGGTGAATAAAATTAGTCCGAAGAAAATCATACGAAACCGATTTCACGGAGTCCTTTTTTCCATGGCAAGCACCACGTCTTGCCGATCTTTTTATCGTGGGGGTCATTGCTTAAACAAAAGGCATCGCAATTCTCGAGATCCTTTGCAAATACATTCAAAGTGCCGACATCTCTTTGGGTGATTAATGTGCCGGATTTGATTTCGACAAGAGCGCTCTTCATCAATGGCCGATCAATAATGCAATCAATTTCGGCATTGTCCTTTGTTCGAAGGTACGAAAATCGCCACTCAAGATTGTAATAGTCATTAAGTCGAAACATCTCGAGCAAAATGAAATGTTCAAAGCTATCCCCGTAAGCATAGGTGCCTTCAATCACTGAAGACTTCAATGTGCGCTGCAATGCTCGCTTGACACCGATATCGAAGAAATAAAATTTGGGACTCAGCCGCTGCTGTTTTCTTATTGATGTATGATAGGCGGGAAGCAAAAAGCCCAGCATTGTGTCTTCCAGTATGCCAAAGTATGACTGCACGGTCTTGGTGTCTACCCCAACATCGTCCGCGATTTTCGAATAATTAATGATTTTGCCGTTACACTGAGCCGCGACCTCTAAAAATTGACGAAATGGGCTCAGTTTACGCACCAACTGCTCTGCCTGTATTTCTTCTTTCAGATACGTATGCGCGTATGCTTGAAGGTACATCCGCTTATCTTCGGGCTCTTCAAAATCGAAGATTTTTGGAAGTGCCCCCCAATTGAGGACACTATTCAGGCTAAAAGAATCTTTCAGCTCCCGGTGGGTGAAAGGGTGCAAGTGATACATGAATGCGCGGCCGGCAAGAAGATTTGAAACGCCGCGCTTCAACTTGCGCGCACTCGAACCCGTCAGAATGAACTTGAGGTTTGTCTCTTCAATCTTCTGGTGAACAGTATCAAGCAACCGTGGCTGCTTCTGAATTTCATCAATAATTACCCATTCTTTGCCTTGGCTCGCATAAGAGGCCGCTCGTTGAGCCAGTTCCGATGGATTTCTTAGAAAAGCGTCCTCCGTCTCGAGATCAAGCAGATCTATATAGGCAATGTCTTTATTGCCATAACGCTTTTTCAAAAGTGTCGTCTTGCCCGTAGCCCTCGGCCCAAACAGGAAAAAGCTGTATGAATTGGTGGTTTTTAACATTCTGGAGACCATACTCCATAAATATACGATATATATGGACCACGGTCAACAACAACGCTATAATCCCCCTCAAATCCTTGAGCTCCGTGCGCTCCGTGTGCTCCGTGGTTAAATTGTCTGAACCGTGATTGATAGGATTAAAG
>WJJU01000935.1 GCA_014729595.1 Chitinivibrionales bacterium | reverse complement strand
GTCGTAAACGTATGCGAACGCCGCGCGATCCCAACACCAATACACATCGTGCCCGTTGCCCGACAACTCGTAGGTCCCTTCCGATGGAGATGTAAGCTCTGCCGTTGGTTCGGTTTGCCACCACGAATCATCAACCTCCGCGCCTATCGATTGTTCCAGAAGCGGAGGGTTGGTATAAACTTCCGCCAAGGACATAGAGACGAAAATCGTCGTGATGATTGTGATGATTGCCGGCGATTTGCACAACAGCTTCATACTACTAGCTCCTTTTTGGTTTTGGCTCACCGGCGGTTCCGGCAAAATGGTCCGGCCGTCCGGTGAAAAGAAACCGTTTAAATTACATGCCCTCGCTTAAGTTTTGGGCGTGACGACCGCTATGGCGGCATTGAAGGGGAGGTTCGCGAGCATTTTTCTATAAATATAAGGTAATTGGCGTTGAGATGTTAGAAAAAATTATAGGGAGCTTTAGTACTACTGAACAGCCGCCCCCGGCGGCGGCTGAGGGTCTCGATGGTCGGGCCGGCCGAAGAGTACGGTAGACCCAATGGGGCCTCCCTCGCCAAAGAGCTCATACCCGGACGGTGTGAATCAACGCTTGCCGGGTCCCGCGCAAATGTTGCGATTGGGCGCCGACGGGCTTTTTACGGAGGGTGAAAATCCGTTTAACGGATGTTGAGATTTCTGTTTTTCATCGGCGGCGAAAGCCAAAAATGGATATAACCTTGTAGTAGGAATCATGAAGCGGTGGTTCAATTGAAGCTCAAGCCATAGCGGCCCTTTTAGCCACCGCCGGGCATTTCACCCTGGGCGATCCTCTATTCCTACTATTCTAAATATTCCAAATCATCGCAAAAATGCTCCACGCGGTTCGATCCGGAACGCTTTGACCGGAATCGGTCCTCAGGCGTCGCATGTCCCAGCCTTGGCACCGTTTCCGGGCTCTTTGATTGCACCTTCCGCGCTTTTCTTCGGTTCGACGGTTCCATCCAGCATTAGCTCCGGCGGATGAGGGATGTAGCGCCGGCGGTAGCGATTACCCCCATCCGCGGGATGCCGCGGTACTTACTTCCTGTTCATTCGAGCCATACGCCCCAGCAAGAGTAGCATGCTCCCGAGTGCCGTCACCAGCGCCAACCCGAGCTTGGTGAAATCCACGATCGGTTTGACGGCTACACCGTGCGGCCCGATTTCGATTGAGGCGACGGGACGCGCTCCGCTCATACCGCCGCCGCCGCCGCCGCTACCGGAGCATTGTTCCCCGCTTTGTTCGTGGTTAGATGGTTGTGCGGGACCGGAGCCGACGCCGAATCCGGCACCCAAAGAGACGGTTACTTCGGCGGCGGGGATCACGGTGAAATCCCCGGCCGTGACCGGCTCGCCGAATGCTCTGGACGGAGTCGCGGCTTTAACCATCTCATCGAGGATAGTCATGACTTTTTCGCTGTTTCCCGAGAATGCGGCGAAACCTTCTTTGATTGTTTCCATTCCTTACCTCCTTGTGGTTTGGTTGAGCCCAAAAAGAACCATGAATGCCGAAACTGCCACGATAGTAACCAGTGCGATAAGGGTGTAGTCGACAATCCAAAAACGCTTGATCCTATGTGGATGCGTTACCTTTACCGCCAGTGGATGAACGAGAAATACCCCGAAACGCCCCAGCCTTATTTGAGCCACGAGCGCTTCTTTTATGAGTGTGTATTGGCGAATCGTTTCGGGAATGGTTGGCTTGATTCCTATCGAAACCATACTGTTGCCTCCGTTTCGTTTGAGTTCGGATCGTACTTTCGGGAAAAGCCTCGCTTGCGCAATGGTCGCGGTTCCGTGGCGGGCAAACGCCCGCTTATTGTTGCCGCATCCGCGCCGGGCTTACACGACTCCGCAATGTCGCCTATTCCTTTTGGATCCGACCCAAAAATAGAGAGCGCTCCAATCCTATACCAAGTCCGCCCTCGAAAGGATACTCGGCATCATCGTGATTTGCGTTTACTTCACTACCGCATTTTGTTTTGCGCATGTTCATTTGTATGCATTTTTCGCCTCCGGGTTCCTAAAGAGGATTCACTTGGCACTATTCGAGAGTGGACCGATACCATGCTTAGAGTATACTTTGGATACAGCACGCTGGTGGATTGCCCATACAAAATTTTTAAAGGAGGTCAACAATGCCGTCGACACAACGAAAAACTGCATTGATAACCGGAGCGTCCTCGGGGATCGGTAAGGAATTGGCAACGATTCACGCGGAGCAAGGGGGCGATCTGGTAGTTGTCGCGCGCGGAAAAGAAGCCCTCGAGGGTTTGAAGAATGATTTGGAGACAAAGCATTCAATCAATGTTTATATCCTCATAAAGGATCTGAGCGATTCGCAAGCCCCGGGCCGGATATACGACGAAGTGAAGGAGAAGGGACTAACGGTTGATTATCTGATGAATAACGCCGGCTTTGGGGGAAGGGGGAAATTTCATGAACGGCAATGGGAACGGGACCTTGCCATGATTCAGGTCAACGTGTTGGCGCTTACCGCCTTAACGCGCTTTTTTCTTCCTGATTTCGTGAATCGAAACAGTGGGAAAATTCTCAATGTTTCCTCAACGGCGGCATTGGTACCCGGTCCTTTGCAGGCTGTTTACTACGCCACAAAATCCTACGTGACCTCGTTCAGCAATGCACTGGCGGAAGAACTCCACGATGCTAAGGTGACGGTAACGGCTCTCATGCCCGGGGCGACCGAGACACAATTCGCAAAAGTATCCGGAATGGATAAAACCGCGCTTTTCAACAAAACCTTCAGTGCGCGTACCGTCGCCAAAGAAGGATATAATGGGATGCTCGCCGGAAAACTCAACGTATTTTCGGCACCAGTCATGCAAAGGGTAATGACGGCCGCAATTCCATTCATTCCCCGGAAGATGTTGCTGAGGACGGTTCGCAAAATGCAGGAAGTCAAGAAATGAAAAACCGCCCCCCGCTTTCTTGCGTCCTTGTATTTTAATTGCTGTACGGAGGCGGCCACATTATTATAAGC
>WJJU01000934.1 GCA_014729595.1 Chitinivibrionales bacterium | reverse complement strand
TGGGAAAAACTCGGCGAGGTCGCAGGGAAAATCAACTGGGAAAAAACCGAGTTGGCGGCCTATCAACAACTTCTTAAGCTGAAACCTCAACATCTTCGGGCCAATAAGCGGGTGGGCGCGATCCTTCTAAAAAACAAGCAAATCACCACGGCCATACAAAACCTTGAGATGGTGCTGACCGGGGCCCCCAAGGATGTGGAAACCATGTTGCTTTTGGCCGAGGGCTACATGGCGACAAAGCGACCGGAGCCCGCGGCGCAAAACCTTCGTAAAGCGGTGTCGCTCAGCCCCGATAAGGTTAAAATCAGGCTCGATCTGATTGAAGCGCTCAAGGCGGCCGGCCGGAAAGAGGAGGTTGCCCAAGAACGGGCGGGATTGGCGGAACTGGACAAGAAAATAATTGCCAAAGACAAAAAGGAAGTGCACGGCCGCCGGCGGTTGTTGGAGTACGGTTTGGCCAAAAAGGATTACAAAACCGCCTATACGCTCTGTCGTGAACTGGCCGCTCTGACCCCCAAAGATGCGAAAGTGTTACGGTATCAATACGAAACCGCTCTAAAACTGGGCAAAAACAAAGAAGCCGTTGGGCATATTCGGGATTACCTGGCGGTTGAATCGAACGATGCGGGCGCTCATATAATTTTGGGGGACCTTCTTTACAAGCAAAAGCAGCCGGACGGAGCGCTGGAAGCGTATCGAGCGGCGCTTAAGCTCGATCCCAAGGCTAAAGGCTTTTATAAAAATTATGTCGATCTGGTGCTGGCTAAAAAGCTCGAAGATGAGGCCGTATCCGTGATTCAAGGCGCTATCGCCGCGGGCGAGGCCGATCTTCGCGCCTACAAGGCTTTGGGCGACATATTCAAAAAACGTAAGCAGTATGAGAACGCGGTTGCAATGTATCAAAAAGCCCTTGCGGAAGACGCCGGGAACGTTGAAGTGCTCACTTCGTTGGCAGAAAGTCAGGCCGCGGGTGGTGATACCGGCAATGCAATCGTAACCTATGAGCAAGTGGTTATGATGAACGCGGAGGCGACGACTGAATTTAAAGCGCTCGGCGATCTCCACCGGAAGTCAAACAAAATCGACGAGGCGATGAAGGCGTACAAAAAGTACCTTACCAAAGTGCCCTCGGACGGTAAAATCGCGAGAATGGTCGGTCTTTACGAGCACGATCGAAACGGGCACAAAGCCGCCGTCAAGTACCTTGAAATGGTCGCCGACGAGCAACTCAAAGACGTTGTCTATTTGGCGGCGCTGGGTGATTCATATTTCAAACGCGGCGATTGCGCCAAAGCCGCGGATAATTTTGCAAAGGCGTGGAGCAATAAGCCGGCGGCAAGTATTCTGAAGAACATTCTCAAGCCGCTCGGGGAATGCTACGAAAAAATGGGCAAGCCCCAACAGGCGGCGAACGCCTACGGCGCATACACGCAACAGCCGGGCGTGCGTGACGCGGATGCTTCGTTTAAGAACGGTTTTCTGCGGGAGAAAGACGACCGCGCCGCGGCGCTGAAGATCTACGAAAAAAATACCAATCTCTTTCCTAAAGACTATCGCAATTTCTTGCGTCTTGGGCTCGCGTACGCCCAAAGCAAGGAAACGTACTCTAAAGCGGCCGAAGGGTTGAAGGCGGCCACGGCGCTAAACGACACCGTCGCCGAGGCATGGGAAACGTATGCCGAGGTTTCGGGCAAGTTGGGCGATCACGATACCGAGCTTGCGGCCTACCGCCGGCTTCTGAAACTGAAACCCATGGACATTAGGGCAAATCGACGCGTGGGCGCTCTTTTGCTTGAAAAGGATCAGGTTTCACCGGCTATAGCAAACCTCGAAATGGTTTTGACTTCGGAGCCCGACGATGTTGAAACGATGCTTCTTTTGGTCGGTGCGTACGAAAAAACCAAAAGACCCGCCAAGTCGATTCAGCTTCTCGAAAAAGCTAAAGCGCTGAAAAAGAATGACGAGAAAATTCGAATGCATTTGTACTCCTTGTACAAGGGCGAGCGCAACGCCGAAAAAGCATTGGCGGAAATGAAAGGCCTTATCGCCTTAACTAAAAAGAATAAGTACCGTTCGATGCTTGCCAAGGATCTAATAGCTTTGCGAAAATACGAGGAAGCCTTGGGGGTGGCGCGGGATATAAAAGCTGCCGATCCGATGAGTGTCGAAGGAATGATGCTGATTGGTGATGTCTTGCGAATGATGGGTAAATATGCCGAGGCGATTGAAACGTACAAATCGGTGCTCTTTGTGGATGACAAGCACGCTCCCGCTCTTTATGGACGTGGGGAAGCCTACTTGGCATTAAACGAAATCGACCGCGCGGAGGAATATTTCAATAAGGCGGCAAGCGCCAATCCTAAATACGGTCTGGCCCAGTTGGGATTGGCAAAAGCGGCAAAGGTGCAAAAAGACAAAGCGCGGTACATGAAATTGCTCAATCAGGCAAAAGCCCTGGCTCCAAATCATCCCGCCGTGCAAGCGGAACTTAAAGGCGGTATATAAACCCTATCGCCGCAAAAGTTCCACGGTATTCAAGTTTCCGGCCGCGGGGTTCAATGAGTGGGCTCCGTGCCGGTTTGCGAATATTCGTATGACTGCAGTATCGAGGTTTCGAGAAATTCGTATGCCTGCGGGTCGATGTACCGCGAGAGCGGCTCGCGAATTTTTTGGAACCGTTCGTATGCTTCAGTCGCCCTATTTCGCTCGAGCAGTTGATAGAGCTTTGCTACATACTCCCGTGCTCGACGTCGGTTGGCGTCATCATAGTTCACAACGCCGTTTTGATTTTGCGTTTTCGAATGACTAGGGACGGATTGCTCGGGCATTGCATCGGTAAACTCACTCTCTTGGGTGGCGTCGTTTTTCTTAACGGTCCGATTGTCGACCATGATTTCGATCGGACATCCTTCGGGAATATCGTTGGTTGGACGGATACCGGTGACCATGGCTTTGTACTCCTGCGCGATTGTTGCCTCGAGCATGGCGAAAACCACCGGTGTGAGGTATTCTTCGAGGAAATCCCGTTTTCTTTTAAATCGCCGTTTCGCCCTTCGTATCCTGCCTTTTTCTATGTAAGCATAGAGCTTGGTAATTCGTTTTTGCGCTTTTTCGCGCCTTTTTTGGCGTATTTTCTCACGCTTTGCTTCGCGCTCCAGTTTACGAC
>WJJU01000933.1 GCA_014729595.1 Chitinivibrionales bacterium | reverse complement strand
TACTTATTGCCGGGGGCAATGGTCAACGTGCAATTCGGGCGGGCATCGAGTCCGGTTGGGGCATGCCGATCGACCCCGACGCCCAGCCGAACCTTTGTTTAGGAAATGAAGATACTCATTTTGCCGAATCGTTTCTGGAGCGCCATGGCATTCACGCCACTCCTCTGGCGGCGCTGTCGGTCGAAGCTTCCTCACGTCTTAAACGGTGGTCTCTTGAAGATTGCGCACAAACAATCAACCAATTACAAGCGTGGGATGACCTGCATATACTTACTGTAGCCGCACCCGGTGAGAACTGTACCGCGCGTATGCTCGAAATGGTGTCGGACCGTCGGCGAATAAAAGTTGTTTGTACCCCGTCACTTCGCCGGGTAGCGGCGCTTTTAGCCCATTGTGACGCTTTTTTGTGCAATGACACCGGTTTGATGCACATGGCCTCGGCGGTTGGGACACCGGTTGTTGCGCTTTTTGGGCCCACCTGGCCCGGCATTTACTTGCCCGCCAACGGCTATGCACATTCATTGGGCGGATGGCGTATGCCCTGCCCCTACCGGCATAGAACCATCTTGGGTCCACCACTATGCTTGGCGGTCGATCGTTGTCTTATCGATTGCGGCGGATGCATTGATTCCGAGTCGTCGGATGATGTGGCGAGGGAATTTTATAAAGCGATTTGCGTGGGAAGGAGCAGGAATGCGTACGAACAGGACTATAGGTTCAGCCGCGCCAAACAGAACGCTTAGTCTGAAAGAACTCGAGTTGCCCTTTTTTAAGCAACATATTGATCGTATGGATGAACTATGTCGGGCCAATCCGGACCTTTATCTTCACCCAAGCAAACGCTGGGAATACCCCTGGGCACTTGCTCGAGCCGAGCTTAGTGGCGGGGCAGTGGTGCTTGATGCCGGTTGCGGGAGTTCGGTTTTCCCGCTCTACCTTTCTACTCTGGGCTATAGGGTATCCGCGTTCGACTATAACCTCCCCGCTAATATGGCAAAATACCAAAGTGAAAACCTTACTTTTACCGAAGAAAATCTCATTTCACTACGATTTGCCGATGGTGTATTCGATGCCGTCTTCTGTATTTCGGTAATCGAGCATTTAGAGCGCCGTGACGTATCGCGGGCCATGGCTGAACTTCGCCGGATCCTCAAACCGGGCGGAAAACTTCTTCTTACAACCGACCTATACGAAAACGCTTCAGCGGAAATCCGGCACACAAGTCCGGAACGTACTTTTCGAGTAGATTGGCGTGTCTTTGATGAACCCGAGTTGCGCGACTACCTACTCACTATCCCCAACCTGAGCCTCGATGGAGAGTTTGATCCGGCGGTGGACTGGGAAAAAACGAAACCGGCAATGCAATCGTTTCACGGCTACCCCTACACTTCGGTAGGATTATGCATGGTTAAAACCGACCAAACGCGGCCCCTATACAATAATATATAGGCGTAGTATTCTTACGAAGGTGGTATGGCGGTATCGCACATCCCTTACCGCTCGGCCTCGGCCTTCCGCGGCGGTTCGATCCATTCTGGAAAAAAGTCGATAATTGTCGACGCGGCCCTTCCCTATTCAACCACTCCCCTATCAGCCTTCGCACTCCTCCCCCTAAAAAAAATCCCTTCCGCGGTACGGCGTTTCGTGCATAGGATGTACTGGACCCCAAAAATTGGACAGTCCCATAAGGTAGTTTTGGTAGACAGAATGGAGATTGGGAGTCCTTGGAAAGGAGTCCGGAATGAAGAGACGTCGGCACAGTGACCAGCTTAAGGCCAAGGTGGTCATCGAGGCCCTGCGGGGTGTCGATACGGTTAATGAGATCGCCAAGTGCCATGAGGTGCACCCTCTTATGGTCACGAAATGGGAAAAGCATGTTGTAAGCCTCCTCCCCAGCCTTTTCTCACGGCGGACCGATCGCGAACGCGATGAGTGGAAGCAGCGGGAGGCGGAACTGTTCCAGGAGATCGGCCAGTTGAAGTACGAGCTCGACTGGCTAAAAAAAAAGGCAGCCCTCTTCTGCGAGTGAGCTTCGACAATGCATAAACCGAAACGAACGACGCATCAGTATCAGTCGGCAGTGCGCTCTGCTCGGCATGCCCCGCTCGACGTGCTACAATCTACCGGCGGGCGAGGGCGAGCGGAATCTGCACCTGATGCGCCTGATCGACGAGGAGTACACCGCACACCCGTTCTACGGGAGCCGCCAGATGTGCCTGGCTCTGCGCCTGCGTGGCTGGGAGATCAACCGCAAGCGGGTCCGTCGGCTTATGCGCTTGATGGGTTTGGAGGCGATCTACCCCAAGCGCCGTCTCAGTGCTCCCGGCGACGGGCATCGCATCTACCCGTATCTGCTGCGCAACGTGGCCGTGGTGCGCGCGGATCAGGTCTGGAGCACCGACATAACCTACGTGCGGCTTGCGGGCGGCTTTGCCTTTCTGGTGGCCTTCATCGACTGGTACAGCCGGTATGTGTTGTCTCACGCGGTATCGACCACCCTGGACCATCAGTTCTGCCTGACGGCCTTGAGAGAGGCGCAGGTTTACGGGCGGGCGGAGATACACAACTCGGACCAGGGCAGCCAATTTACGTGCGCCTCCTACCTCAAGGGCGTGCAAGAGACCGGCATGCGGATCAGCATGGACGGCAAGGGCAGAGCCCTGGACAACGTGTTTGTGGAGCGGTTGTGGCGCAGCGTGAAATACGAGGATGTCTACCTGAAGGACTACGCAAGTCCGCGGGAGGCCGCCATCGGTCTGGCAGCCTATTTCCGCTTCTACAACCACGAGCGACCACATCAATCGCTGCGCGGCCGCACGCCCGCACAGGTTTATGCCGAAAAGAAGGATCATCGCCTCGTCGCCAACTGAGAACGGCGGTGGGGGGACACATTCCGGACACATTCCCCCACACCCCCTTTGAAGACTATTTATTTTCATATCAAACAGAGGAGACCAAGATCCTCCCTGCTACCTACCTTAAGAAACCCGTTTTTCTGTCCAACGAATGGGGTCCACCTCAAGGAACACCGAAACGATCTGAAATATCATACTGGAATGGCGAAATAAAATGGCTTTCTTCAGGCGAAGTACGCGATGTCATTATTCACAATACAAAAGAAAGAATTTCTGTCGAAGGGTTACAAAATAGTTCTGCAAAGCTCTGGCCCCAATATACAACAGTGGTTGCAATGTATGGAGCCACTGCAGGGCAAGTATGCCTATTGGCAAATGAAATGAGTGCAAACCAAGCGTGTTGTGCGCTTATTCCGAAAGATAGATTTGTTTGCTATACATTTCTTGCTGCAAGAAGGTCCATTCAATCATTATCGGAAAAAGCATCTGGCTCTGCGCAGCAGAATTTAAATAAGGGTATAGTACAGAATCATTCTATAGCTAAGCCATCTTATGAAGTTGCATTACAGTTTGAGAAAGGTGTTAAATACTTAATTCAGAAGTGGATCCAGAATGAAGCCGAATCTGCAGCTCTCGCAGAAACTCGCGACGCACTACTTCCCAAACTCCTCTCCGGCGAAATGGAATTGGAAAAATTGGATGGGGTGGCGGGATGAATAATTTGAATCGTACAATGAAAACAATAATCCCGTGGTATCATTTTTCGTGAATGGAATTGCATTGAATTTCCCCGTAGGGACGCACGGCCGTGCGTCCCTACGGGGAACAACGGCAACGTCCCCACGGGGAAACGTCGGACATACGGGACATAATGGAATCATAAATGTCATTATACAAAAACAAATATCGTAATGAATCCGCCCGGTTACCCGGATACGATTATTCCACCCCTGGATATTATTTCGTGACGGTGTGCACCCACGATCGCGGGCATTTGTTTGGGGATGTTGATAATGGACAAATGATTCTGAATGAATATGGGCAAATTGTGCGGGACGAATGGAACAAATCGTTCGCCATACGGCGTGAATTGATGCGTGATGAATTTATTGTGATGCCGAATCATTTTCACGGGATTGTACAAATCGCAGGGACGCACGGCCGTGCGTCCCTGCAAAATGGCGATATCACAATATTAGATGGCCGTGCGTCCCTGCAAAATGGCGATATCACAATATTAGACGGCCGTGCGTCCCTACAACGAACCGACATTCCACCGAAACGTATCGGCATTGCATACCGCACACCCAAATCGTTATCATCATTCATGGCCGGCGTCAAATCCGCCATCACCAAACGAATCAATCAAACCCGAAACACCCCCGGCGCCAGGGTATTGCAACCCCGTTTCCATGACCATGTCATCCGCAATGACAATGAATTATACCGTATTCGTCAATACATCAAAAACAATCCCGCCAATTGGCAAATCGACCGAATGGGACCAGGCAATAAGGACGCAGGGCCGTGCGTCCCGCAAGGGGTATCGGAAGGAACAGCCCCCTACGGAGAAGAACCATGGATGATTTAACATATCGGATGTGCTGTCTATGAACGAAAACGAATTAGAACTCCAATGCCTCGAACGGTTCCGCGACATCGACTGGGACACCCTCCACGGCCCCGACATCGCCCCTGACGGCCCAAAGCCCAAACGCAGCGACTACTCTAAGGTCATTCTTGCCGAAGAGCTCAAAACGGCATTCACCAAGATAAACCCTCACCTTCCCGAAAGCTGTTTTGAGCAGGTCCTGACCGCCGTCACCAAACCGGAAAGCCTCGATGTAATCACCAACAATCGCGCATTCCACCGCATGCTGATAAACGACGTATCGGTGGAGTATAAAAAAGATGATGACATAGTAAAAGACCATGCCTTCCTGGTCGATTTCGAGAAGGTCAGTCGCAACAGTTTTTGTGCGGTAAATCAATTTACCATTACCGGCGGTGGAACTTCTCGAAAAACTGCTGAAAGACGATATCAAGGCCAAGACGAAAACAAATGTCGT
>WJJU01000932.1 GCA_014729595.1 Chitinivibrionales bacterium | reverse complement strand
CGCCCTCGAGAGCGCGCAGTTGTTCCAGCCGCTCCGTTTGCTCAAGTATTCCACGAGGAAGCTCACAGAAACGCGCGAGACTTTCTTGCGTGAACCCGTATAGCCCCGTATGCCGGTAGCCCCACCCCCGTACCCCGCCTCTTGCATAAGGAATGGGGGCGCGGGAGAAATAGAGGGCGTCTCCGTTGTTGGCAAGGACCGCTTTCACCACATTGGGATCCAGCATCTCATTTATTGTAGCATTCCCGACACAGGTAAGCAAGCTATTACCATCCAATCTATCGAGCGATGATGCAAAATCACGGAGGAGTTGAGGCGGGATGGTCGGCTCATCGCCCTGAAGGTTCACCACATGAGTACTGGTGGTCGCAAGCGCTACCTCGTGGACACGATCGGTACCGGAGGCATGGCCGGAGCCTGTCATGACAGCCGAGCCGCCGTGGTACTCGACGGCCGTGCGTATCCGTTCATCGTCGGTAGCAACAAATACCTGGTCAAAAGCGTCCGACTCCAAGGCTCGGTTGTATACCCACATAACGAGCGGCAATCCATTGATCTCCGCGAGTGGTTTGCCGGGCAATCGATGTGATCCATAACGAGCCGGAATCACGCATAAAACGGCATTTTTATTCATTTGCGCCAAATCCCTCCCCAAGAGTCGGTAACCGCCTTTGGGGTTACCCAATCACCTTGGGAATGGCGAAGTGCCCCTTTTTCACCAAAGGAGCATTTTGCAGCAGTTGTTCCGTAGAAAGCGACGAGCGCACTACATCCTCCCGCAAAGGATCATGCGCGGGTGCATAGAAGCACGTCGGCTCGATGTCGGTTGTGTCGACCCGATTGAGTTGTTCAACATGATCCAGAATAGCCCCCAATTGGTTCGTGAACGACTCGATTTGGCCGGGGCTAAGCTCGAGGCGGGCCAAATTGGCGATGTATTTCACCGTTTCCGCATCGATCATCTTACCATACCTCCGGTTCAAGAAATTTTGCCATCAATTTGCGCCGACTGCCGTCCGAGAACAGTACGGTCAGTTGGGTGTCTTTGCCGAAACCGCTGACACTCAGAATCTTGCCGCGGCCGTAGGACTTGTGCGAAACATGATGCCCCATACGGTACTGAACAATTTCCTGCGAAAAATCGTCATACGAAGTCTCCTGAGTGTGATCCTCTTCCCGTGCAACCATTCGCGGCTTCTTTGCCTTCGGGGCGGAAGAGACGGCCGCCGGGGGCGCCGAAAATGTAACACACCGATCGTCAAACCGATAGCGTTCCCGAGGAATATCATCAAGGTAGCGTGAAGGCTCCATGGGTATCAGTCGGCCGAAGCGATACCGCTGATCAACGAACGAGCAGCACAGCTCTTTCCGTGCACGAGTCGCACCCACATAGAGCAACCTCCGTTCTTCCTCGATACTGCGTTCATCATCGAAATTCTGGCGGGAAGGAAGCAGACCGTCTTCAAGCCCCGCCAGGAACACGACGCCGAACTCCAATCCCTTGGCGCAGTGGAGTGTCATGAGATTCACCGAAGTTTCCCGTCGCTCCCATTTATCCACGTCACTCACCAGAGACACTTCTTCCAGAAAGTCCGCGAGAGTGCCTTCGGGGTTGTCTTGCGCCCAAAGCGTGAGGGCATTGACCAATTCGCCGATGTTGTCGAGGCGGTTTTGGGCCTCGACCGTGTCTTCCGCTTCGAGCGCCGATGTATAGCCGGTAAGGTCGAGTATCTGCTTGAGTATCTCATCCGGGGGAGTCTGCTGTTCAACAAGATCTCGGAGCAGAAGCATGATTTCCCGAAACTGCTCCACTCCTTTCGCGGCTTTGCCCCCGGTGAGCGTACCGTCCTGCTCTTCGATCAGTTCCAAAACCGCAACATTCCGCTTCGCGGCCGCCTCGAAAAGTGATGCTTGCGACTTGGCCCCGATTCCCCGCGTAGGCACATTAAGTACCCGTGCGCAGCTTACGTCGTCGCGCGGATTGATCAAAAGGCGAAGATACGCAAGACAATCTTTGATTTCTTTGCGCTGGTAGAAGCTGGTGGCACCCACAACGACATAAGGCAGTTTGGCCCGCCGCAACGCTTCTTCCAGTACCCGCGATTGTGCATTGGTGCGGAAAAGCACCGCCACCTCGCCCAATCGCATTCCATTAGCCGCCAACTGAGCAACCCGTTCGGCGATACCGGTCGCCTCCTGACGATCATCGCGATAACGGGTCACGGCTACTTCAGCGCCGTTATGGGTATCGGTCCAGAGTTGTTTGTCGGCCCGGTTGGTGTTCACCGAAATGACCGAATGCGCAAAGTCGAGAATCGGCTGTGTTGAGCGGTAATTTTGCTCGAGCTTGAACACCCTGGTACCTTCGAACAGCGATTCAAATGAAAGAATGTTTTCAACCTGAGCGCCGCGCCACCCGTAAATACTTTGATCGTCGTCGCCTACGACAAACACCCTTTTATGCGCGGCCCCCAAAAGCTTGACCAGAAGGAACTGGGCGTTGTTGGTGTCTTGGTACTCGTCGACCAATACATACTGAAAGCGGTTTTGATACCGTTTGAGAATATCGGCGTTGCCCCGCAATAAATAAACCGCGTTGGCGATAAGATCATCGAAGTCCATCGCCGCGCTGCGCTTGAGCATTTTCTGATAAATGCCGTATAGGTGAATCACTTGACGATCGTAATAATTGTCTCCACCGCCTTCAATCGATTCGAAAGGAGTACAGGCGTTCTTGAATCGCGAAATTGATTGCAGAACCCCGCGAGGCGGCATGCTGCGCTCATCGAGCCCCTCTTCTTTGAGAATTCTCTTCACCAGTGAAATCTGGTCGTCGCGGTCGTAGATCGTGAAGTTCGCGGGGTAGCCGATATGTGGAGCTTCGCGCCTGAGCAAACGTGCGCACATCGAGTGAAATGTTCCGATCCACAGCGCTCCACACGGCAAACCTGTCAATGATTCCACCCGCTCGCGCATTTCTCCGGCGGCCTTGTTTGTGAATGTCGCGGCAAAAATATTGATGGGGGGAACGCGAAGGTGTTCTATTAAATAGGCAATTTTCGCGGTCAGCACTCGCGTCTTCCCTGAGCCCGCGCCGGCAAATACCAATTGCGGCCATATATCGCACGATACGGCTTGCTTCTGTATTGAATTCAGAACTATTCTGTCGAGTACCGGTTGTTTTTTTGTATATCTATTCATTTTGTGTCGCTCCCATAACCTGTTCCAACGTCGTCGCTCCGGCCACCACCTTCCGCAAGCCGTCTCTTCTGAGACTTTCCATCAATCCGGCTGTCAAGGCATAATCCATGATCTCCCCCGAACCGGTGCGATTGGTCACCATACGCTTTACCTCTTGATCCGGCACCAGAAGCTCGAAAATGCCCATGCGTCCCGCATAACCGGTACCGTTGCAGGCACGGCAGCCTTTGCCCCGATAAAGCTGCAAGCCCTGGCGCAACCCGAGCTGATCGAGTAGCGTCGGTTCCGGATCGTATGTTTCGCGACATCGTGAACAGATCTTGCGGACCAACCGTTGGGCGAGCACCGCCCTGATGGTGGAGGCGAGAAGGTACGGTTCCATCCCCATGTCCAGCAGCCGCGTGTAGGCGCTGGGTGAATCGTTGGTGTGCAGTGTCGAGAATACAAGATGACCGGTAATTGCCGCCCGGATCGCCATTTCGCACGTTTCGTGGTCGCGCATTTCTCCAATCATGATAATGTCGGGGTCCTGACGGAGAATCGCCCGCATTCCATCCGCAAAGTCGAATCCCGCCTTCGGGTTAATCTGACCCTGACTGATCCCGTCTATATTGCTTTCAACAGGATCCTCCATGGTAATGACGTTGCGTTTGTTTTGATAGTGCATGTTTATGCGTTGAAGTGCCGCATAAAGAGTAGAGCTTTTGCCGCTCCCCGTCGGACCTGTTACCAGCAGAATCCCGTCGGGCTTGCGAATCATCTCGTCGAATTTCGCCAACGTGTTCGGCAGAAACCCAAGATCTTCCAGCTTGAGCTGCTTCCCCTGTTGATCAATGACACGCATCACTATTTTCTCGTTCACCCCGCGCGCCCGTGTCATGGTGGGGAACGTTGAGACCCGAAGGTCGATTTCACGGTTCTGGTGGCGAATCTGGAAATGCCCGTCCTGTGGTTTTCGTCTTTCCGCGATATCCATCGACGCCATAATTTTGATTCGCGAGGTTATTTGTGCGCGCAACTGTAGGGGTATTGGGTTTCGCTGGATAAGTTCGCCGTCTATGCGATAGCGCAACCGCACGTATCGCTCCATCGGCTCAATATGGATATCGGTCGCGCCCTCGGTTACCGCCTGCGTCACCATAAGATTCACGATCTTGATTACCTGTTTACCCTCTTCATCGGTGAGCTTCTCATCATCGCTCTCCCGTATGATCTCCAAGTCCTCTACATCGACGTCTCCGAGCAACTCCTTCATGTCGTCCATCTCGG
>WJJU01000931.1 GCA_014729595.1 Chitinivibrionales bacterium | reverse complement strand
TTCCCGCTTCCAGGTCCCTGCGTCCACCCACGAAATCTTGAATCGCGGCCGTGAACGGGTCAAAAAAGAGCCCGTTAATCGTGAAGTCCCTGCGCTGAGCATCCTCCCGGGCATCGGTGAACGCCACCCGCTCCGGGTGACGTCCGTCGACCCCGCCGATATCGGCCCGGAAGGTCGCCACTTCGAACGGTACTCCACGCTCGATCACCAACATTACCCCAAAATGCGCTCCCACACCGGCCACGTGGTCGAATATCCTCGCTATCTCTCCGGGCTTAGCATCGGTGGCGATATCGATATCACCACGTACCTCAACGCCTAAAAGCCGATCGCGGACATACCCGCCGGCGAACAAGGCCTGAAATCCATGTTTGGACAATCGGCGGGCGATTGCCACCGCAAGACGTTCGCGCTCGTTCGTGTCGACGTTTTCCAAGCGATATCTCCTCATGTTGCCGACCTCGAAGGGGGCGCGTCCCTCCGTGGGAACGATTCATTACGAGTTTGAGCGATGTTTGTTTTAAGGGCCGCGCGTACCCCGGTTGCAGAGGCGTGCAAAGTGACCCACGAGGGGGGCGCCGGAAGCAAACCCATCGCTCGACACCGGCTCTGTGGAAACAATTGCCTTCAAAATTTCTGAACCAAGCCTCTGCAAAAATAGCATGGTACCGGCGGTGGCCGGAATTCCGCACCGGTGTATTGTCCGATGATTGGCATATACTATCGGCTGATGATTGCCGTGTCGCCGAAAGGGTGTCGCCAATAAGCCGACCGTACACGGGGATGAGCGGAGCACGACAATCCGACGGGGGCATTGACATGGCCGCATCTCGAAACACATCTTATACAATGCCGGGGTTTGCGCGCACCCTCCTTTCATCTTCATGCCGCACGGACGACGTTTGCGCTGTTCACATTTGCTTTCCCAAGGAGCCGACAATGAAAACCGGTTTGAAAATCCTGCTTGGTTTAACCGCATCAATAATGTTCTTTTCATGCGCACCGAATTATGAATCACAAGGCGACAAAGCATACGAGGCGGCCCAAGAGGAAACCGGCGATGCTAAAAGACGTCTTCAGAAGGAGGCGTACATGTACTACCGCCAGGCCGTGCAAAAGCATCCGGACAAGATCGGCCCCCGACTTCGCAACCGGTTTGTGGAGATGGTACTCAAGCGGGCGATTTTGGTGCTGACCGAAGGTTCGCACGATATGGACGCCATTCCGCTCCTGATGGAGGAAATCGACAGTGCCCTGTCGCCGGAGGTAAATCCTGAGCACAAGTCCGCCTATGCTCGGTTTCTTAGCGTTCTTGCAGACTCAAACATCACCAATCATCAGAAAATCTACAAAGGAATCGGCCTTCTCGATAAAGCCGTCGAGGTAGCGCCCAATCCCTCGGCCTTCGAGGCTCAAAGAAACAAGGTGATAACTTCCCTGGCAAAAGACAATTATGAAATGGCCAAAATGGAGTTCGAGGCGGCGGCAACGGGCCGTAAGAGCGGGGCGGAGGACACGGATGCCCTTATAAGGGCGGAATATCATACAAAGCTTGCGCTATACTACGATAACGATTATCCCGGTGCCGGCAAACTGCTGAGCACGCTCTATAAAAAGAACATCAATAACTACTCCGCCTACGACGCCGTCGTGCAGGATAAACCCGATACGATGATCTACGATCAGATCAATGAACACGATATCCTCCTTGCGGTAACCGATGTCAAAAACCGGAGCGGCACCCTCGTGAAGGGTGTTATCTACAATTACTCGTATAATCCCTTGCGCCTTCGAGCCGAGGATTTCGCCCTTGTCGACCATAACGGCAAGCGGTATAAAGCGCTTGGCTCTTCGAAAATCAACAAAGAAATTCTCGATCAGGAGCATGAGGCCAAGTTCGTGCTGGTGTTTAAAAAGCCCGGAGGAAGAATTAAGAAGCTGGCGTACGAGAACGGGGATCATTATACCGAGAAAAATTTCTATTAGGACCCACCCCCTTTTGCTTGCCAAAGTGCGCGCATAAGGAGCGGCGGCCGCGGTCCACGGACGGCGGCAAGTTTGAATTCGTGGCGGCCCTCACCCGGGCGACAAGTTATTATAATTTTTGAGCCCGTTAAGCGCCTAAAGATTTGCGGAGTTTTGCCCGATATACATTAACGGTGCCGGCCGGAACGTTTCGTCCGGCTAAACAGTTCGCAAAGGCCCGAGAGATCCTCGGCTCTCACCAGGCGCTACGACGCGGGAATGGCGGGGACTATTCCAAGGAGTCGCAACGCCGCGGGAAGCAAAGGGTTCCGACGGGTTGGAAATTTTTCGGCGAGACGGAGTTCCGGCGGCGTGGATGGCGCCGAAAGGGAGGAGCCGTACCACCTATATTTGAGTGATCTTGTTGCATGCGACCGCCGTTCCAGTTATTTTTACCCTTATTATTGTTTGCACTCGGGCATGCCGTCGAACCACCTGACGGCTTTCAGGGGGCGGCGTGGGGAGCATCGCCCGCGGAAGTGCGTGCGGCGGCGGAACTCGACGCTTGGCGCAGGATCAACGAACCTAACGATTTCCCGCCGGCCGTGGGCATTACCACTTATTCGGCTCGTACCGAAATCGCGGGTTACCCCGCAACCGTGAAATACTATTTTTTCGGGGAGAAATTTTTCCAGGCGACGATCGCGTTCGATTTCAGCAATCTCGAAAATTTCGATTTCAACTACAACGTATTCATCAGTGTCGATCGCTATTATCGAGCAATACACGATCAGACCATTACGT
>WJJU01000930.1 GCA_014729595.1 Chitinivibrionales bacterium | reverse complement strand
TCACCTTCGGGTTATTGCGGTCGGCGGCGCTCAGATACTGAAGCAAATCGTTCGTTCCAATCGAGGCGAAATCGATTTCTTTCATGAAGGTACCCATTTCGAGAATTGCCAACGGCACCTCGAAAAGCACCCCGCATGGAGGCATTTTGACGCCCAGCTCTTCCGCCACTTCGGCGATCACCTTTTTGGCGTCAAGCCATTCCTGAAGAGTAGTGACCATGGGAAGCATAATTCGGTAATCATGATCATCTCCGCCCGCCCGCATAATTGCCTTAAGCTGAGTGCGAAAAATATCCTTTCGCTCCAGCAGAATGCGCACGGCGCGCCAGCCCATGAACGGATTAAACTCCGTCGGCATTTTGAAAAAGTCCGGCACCTTGTCGCCGCCTATATCCATCACGCGAATTGTGCACTGCTTATTACCGAGTTTTTCAAAGATCGCTCGATAGTACTGCATCTGCTCTTTTTCGCTGGGAAAATCCTTGCGATTGGAGAGAAGATATTCGGTGCGCACCAATCCTACGCCGTCGGCTCCGTGCTCTAAAGCCATTTCGACATCCTCGGGCAAAGAGACATTGGCCAGAACCCGAATGCGGACACCATCACGCGTATGCGCCTTTCGCTTCGCCCATTTGGCCTTTACCTTGTCGAGCGCCTCAACCGGTCGTCGCATCTTCTCAAATTTCCCCACCGAAGTGGCCCTGGGACGCACGATTACGCACCCACGATCGGCATCGACAAGCAGTTGTTCGCCGGGGCGAATATATTCGGCGATATTTTTAATACCCGATATCACAGGGATTTGATATGATCGCGCAAGGATCGCGGCGTGCGAGGTTTTTCCACCACCGGCACTGACGATAGCCTGAATCATCTTGAGGTCGTAGCTGAGAACGTTGGAAGGCGTAAAGGTTCTCAGCACAACCAGGACAATCGGCTCCATGAAAGTTTTACTTCTACCGTCGTTTTGAGAAATATATGATATCAATTTCTCACAAATTTCAACCATATCGGAGCTGCGTTCTTTGAAATACGCCGTCCCCGCCGCGTTGAACCGCTTTATAAAATCGTTGGATACGAGACGAATCGATGTTTCCAAGTCATAGAGCTTTGTTGTTACCGTCTCCACTACCTGCCCGATAAAGGCGGGATCATCGAGGATATGTTCATATATGGAAAGGATGGAACTGTCGACTTCGGAGGAGCCCTCGAGCGTCTTTGCAAAACTGCGATAATCCTCCTTCGCGCTCTCCCTTACCTCATTGAAGCGCATAATCTGATCACCAACATCCTGCCTCGATATGGAGACCGTCGATGACTGCTGGATCGCTCGACCTACAAAATAGGCTTTACCGTACCCCTTGCCCGGAACGATTGAAATGCCGTTAAGTCGCTTTTCACGATTCATGTGATTTTCCAAATGTCTTTCTCGTAATTCAGTACGGCCCTGTCGCTTGAAAAGTAGCCGGCATGAGCAATGTTTATCAGGCTCATACCGAGCCAACGCCGGCGATCCCGGTACAGCCGGTCGATTTCGTACTGTCGAATAATATACTCCCCGAAATCCAAGAGAACAAGCTGGGGATCGCTGTCACGCAATGAATCGACCAACGGAAAGATCGCATCACCCCCCGCTTGCGCGGGCAATATCTGGTCTTCGAGGTTGTTCAACACCGTCTTAAGCTCCGGGTTTTCATCCAGTATAACTCCCGGGGCATAGCCGGCCAACGCATCGACCTGCGCTCCATCATGGCCAAAGAGAAGAATGTTATCGTTCCCCACCTTGTCGGCGATCTCGTAATTAACTCCCGTCTTGCTCCCTAACACGACGCCGCCGTTGAAACAAGCCTTAAGACTGGAGCATCCACATGCCTCCAGATTCGGTGCACCTATGGCTTCCGTTACATCCGCGGCCGGCATAATGCATTCTCCCCAACTCACACTCCAGTTGGGCACGAATATAACCCGCAGCTTGCCTTGTGTTCGCGGATCACCATTCACGACAGCGGCGACGACGTTAATGAGATGCAATACTTGCTTGGCTAGATGATCCGAAGGCGCCGCTCGCCCGGCAAAAAGATGAACCCGGTTTACGTCCTCATCCTTACCAGCGCATATCCGATGATAACGCCACAAAATGCCAAGGACATTCAGCACCTGTCGCTTATACGGATGAATGCGGGTGGTTTGTATGTCCACCAGGGCATTGTGATCCATAGTAACCTGAAGCGTTTTAGCCAACCGGTCGGCCAGGCGCCGCTTGGCGGCACTCCTGACCTGTTCAAAACGGGACAAAAAGTTTTCGTTGTCTACAAACCCGCTCAGCTTTTCGAGTTCAGAAGAATCCTTCTTCCACCCATCACCTATCGCTTCGTCGATCAGCCCCGCCAAGGGTTCATTGGCAACCAAGAGCCATCGACGATAAGCGACGCCGTTGGTGGTATTGACAAACTTAGTAGGCACATAGGATGCAAGGGTGCCGAAAATCCGCGTTTTCAGACGTTCACTCTGCGCCAAAGATACCCCGTTCACCGTCGATGAGCCGAGAACGGCCAAGTGAGCCATCCGAACACGCTTGACCTCACCCTCTTCCACGATCGACAAATCACGAATAAGGGCGGTATCATTGGTAACCGGAATGGCATTCAAATGACGTAGATTAATTTCGTATATGATCTGGATGTGACGTGGAAGAGCCTGTTCAAGCATGTAGACCGGCCAATTTTCCAAATTCTCGTAGGCGACGGCATGGCTGGTATAAGTGAAAACGGCACGAGTGATCTCCCACGCTTTCTCCCAGCGCATTCCCTCAACATCCACAAGCAACCGCATAAGTTCGGCTATCGCAATGGCTCCGCGGCTACCATTGAGGTGAATAACGACTTTATCCGGAAATTTTTCCATGTCCGCATTGCGCACCTTGTAGCGACGGATAATGTCCTGCAGTGAAGCGGACACAAAAAAGTATTGCTGTTTTATTCGAAGCTCCGTAGTGCGACGGATATCTTCGTCGGGAATAAGCAATCGGGTAATCCGACCGGAGCGCGATCTTTCATCGCATGCACGCGCATAGTCGCCGTGATTGCGATAGTCCGGTAAAAACTGTTCCGATGCGCGCGCCGACCAGAGACGCAAGGTGTTCACCGTTTCGCG
>WJJU01000929.1 GCA_014729595.1 Chitinivibrionales bacterium | reverse complement strand
TCCCGAACGGTCATCGGGAGCGACCATTTGCGTAAGAAAAAGACTAAGTTGGCGCGTATGTCTTTTCCCACACCCCCCACTTGCGCCTCCAATCGAGAAAATATTATTATGTATAGTAGAAAATGACGCTGCGCGGTCGCTTAACGGGGGAGTGACTTTTGCGTGTAGTGCGTTGCCCCGAAGAAAGGAGGTGATCCTATCTGTACCGACGGTCATAATATAGGAGCCTCCTGTGGTGCCTGTTAGCGCCAGGTATTACCGGGCTCCATAGGACTAAGGGCCCTGCCGCCATGCGGTAGGGCCTTTTTTATGTGGTTTTATCGTACACCACCGTTCACCCGGAGATGTAGCCCAATTTGGGCTCGCCGACGGCAAATAAATGATGTCATTCGATGGCGGAAGGGGGGCGACACGGCACAAAATACCCCCAAACGGCCGTGGAATGTATTTTTATATGAATACAGTGTCTTTTCATTTCTCGGTTATAGGCGCAAACTCCTATTTGGCACAGGATATATCGAAATCGGCTATCACGGTGATCGATCCGCACGGCAGGCTTCGAGCCATACCGAGGTAGAGCACCTAAACGAGCTGCCGGACGGGTAGTGGAGACCCGTTTCCGTGCTTGAAAATGTGCCGATGCCCACACTTTTAATGACAAGGTATATGCATCATCGTAAGATGTTCCGGAGCACACTACGGTTTCGCACAAACCAAAAGAATCGAGAGGCACACAATGAAGCCAATGCTTAAGACCGCACTTTTTTGCAGCGCCGGTATAGCCGTGGTAGTGCTATGCGGCTGTGGCTCAAAGGAACCCAAACAAACATCGCGAAAGATCGGCAACTGGCGGCAATGGACCGAGCAGGCTACAGAGTTCGAGCCCGTTATCGGTGAATACGGAGGGTATCTTACCGTTACCTCTTTCGGCAGTGACCCAAAAACATTCAATCCCATTACAAGCAATGAAACCTCCAGTATGGAAGTGCTTCAATTCGTTTTCGAAGGACTTACCACCTACGATGTAATCGCCCAGAAGCCGGTTGCATCACTGGCGGAGACATGGACGGTCTCCGAAGACGGCCTGGTGTACGATTTTGTGCTTCGTGATGACGTACTGTGGTCGGACGGTGAACCGCTCACCGCCGATGATGTTGTTTTTACATTTAATGCGATCTACGACAAGCGAAACTTGAGCGCCGCTCGTGACAACCTAACGATAGACGGGAAAACGATCGAAGTAGTTAAAACCGGCGAACATTCAGTCCGCATGACTTTGCCGTATCCCTTTGCTCCTTTTTTGAGGGTGCTTACCGGTACGAGCGCGCCAATTGTCCCCAAGCATAAGCTCGAGAATGCACAGGCGGCCGGTAATTTCTCCTCCACCTGGGAGGTAGACACCCATGTAGATGAGATTGTAGGGACGGGGCCCTTCTCTATCGATCTATATGAGCCGTCGCAACGGTTGGTCCTCAAACGAAATCCGCGTTACTGGAAATCCGACACGGCCGGTAACCAACTCCCTTATCTCGACGGTATCAATTTTTTATACATTAAAGACCAATCCGCGGAGCTTCTCAAATTTAAAAGCGGTGCGTCCGATTTTTACAGCATGCGGGGACGGGATTTCCCGGTTCTTGGTCCTCGTCAAACAAAAAATGATTTCACCATTTACAATCTCGGCCCGGCCTTGGGCGACATATTCCTGATATTCAACCAGAACAAGGACACAAACCCGCGAACGGGCAAGCCGTATGTAGATCCCGTTAAGCTTAAATGGTTTCGCAATACGCGGTTTCGGCAGGCCATTGCTTGGTGTATCGATCGAGAACAGATGATAAATATTGTTCACAATGGGCTGGCGCAACCGCAGCATACCCCAGTCAACGAAGCCGCGGGGTATTTCCACAATGCCGATGTAAAAAAATATTCTTATAACCTGGATTCCGCACGCGCCATACTGGCTTCCGAAGGTTTTATTGATCGCGATGATGACGGATATATAGAAGATCCCGACGGCAATCCGGTTGAATTCAGCCTCAACACCAATTCGGGCAACGGGGATCGGGAAAAGTACTGCGAGATAATTCGTAAGGATCTGGAGAAAGTCGGAATCCAAGTCCATTACGCGCCGCTGGAGTTCAACAACCTGGTCAACAAGCTGGACCATACTTACGATTGGGAAACGATCGTTCTTGGTCTTACCGGCACCGATGACCCGCACAACGGCAGCAACGTATGGCTGTCTTCGGGCCGCACCCATGAGTGGTACCCACGCCAAAAATCTCCTTCCACGCCATGGGAGGCGCGAATCGATTCCATTTTCATTAAGGCGGCCCAAGAGATGGACCGCGCGAAACGCAAAGAACTGTATGACGAGTGGCAGAGCATATATGCCAATCAGCTACCGTATATAACTCTTGTGGCAAAACATCGCCTTTTCGCGGTTCGTAATAAGTTCGGTAACGTTAATCCGGTGCCGATCGCCGAAGCCGCATGGTTTCACAAACGAAAGTTTTTTCATAACATCGAAGAGATATTCGTCTTGCCGGAATATAGGGATAAGAACTGAATAACTACCACTTTTATTCGAGCTGATTTTTGGGGTAGGACCTCACCGACCCTGAAATCCGCCCTTTGACGGGCGAGGCGCATAAAGAGGATTTTAAACACGACTTTTTAATTACCGGTCAATTAGAATGCCGTAATACCGGCAACCGAACACAAATTCGGCCTTGGTACAAAAGCGTATCAAAGGATGGAAAAGGCGGTCTTATGTGGAAATACGACGTCTATCGGACAGCACAAAAAAAGAATCTTCCATTTATTGTTGGGATGATTGCCGTTACCGTGTTGCAATCGTGTGGCGGTAAGGGAGACGCATCGACTACCGTTGCTGATAAGCTGACGCGGGAGCAACTCGATAGTATTGGACGAGCCTATGAGCCCGAGATCGGGACGTATGGGGGGACGGTTAGACTTTCGCTTAGCGCCGATCCCGACGGTTTTTCTCCCGCAACATCTCAATCCGGCTACTCCAGAGATATAATGCAATTCATTTATGAAGGACTTGTAACGACCGACCCGGTAACACTCAAGCACGTACCCCATATCGCCGAGGACTGGACTGTATCGGATGACGGCAAAGAGTGGACATTCGGTATGCGGAACGATGTTTACTTTTCCGACGGCGTTAAACTCAGCGCATACGATGTGGAATTTACCTTCAACGATGTCATTTACAACGAGAAAGTGAGATCCGGGCTCAATCATAACTTTCGGATAAAAGGCAAAAAGATCGATGTCGAAGCGATTGACTCCACAACGGTTACGTTCACGCTTCCCGAGCCCTTTGCACCGTTTCTGACCGTTGCAGGTATGTCGATTATGCCGAAACACACGCTAAAAGAGGTGGTGGAAAACGGCGATCTGGAATCGTATCTTTCCAACGGAGCCGATCC
>WJJU01000928.1 GCA_014729595.1 Chitinivibrionales bacterium | reverse complement strand
CCTAAGTCATACCAGTGACTGACAAGTAAAATATACCAAAATTACGTCAGATAGTCAACCCCAAAGTTCTTTTTCTGTTGGACGGTTCGAAAAACGCTTGAAGGCCTATCCGGATCATTCCAGTTTGGTGATTGCCGCACAAAAACGCCGCAAGTGTTACCCCACCTTGGTAACGCCCGAATTTTGCTTATCAACTAATGAAACCTATTTTCACCGCCCTACATAACCCGAGAGGAGAATATCATGGTCACCGACGTCACCGATTTCAGTATCGAAGTTCTTGAGCGAAGCCACTCCATTCCCGTGTTGGTCGATTTTTGGGCGCCGTGGTGTGGACCTTGCCGCACGCTGGGACCTATACTCGAAGGACTCGCGCGAAGGCATGAAAGCGAATGGGAATTGGCCAAGGTTAATATCGATGAAAATCAGGAACTTGCAATGAAGTACGGCGTGATGGGGATCCCCGCGGTTAAACTGTTTGTGGACGGCAAAGAGAGAGACGGATTCACCGGAACAAAACCGGCACAAGCGATCGAACAGTGGCTTAGCAAAACGCTGCCTACGCCGTTTGATTCCGCTCTTGCGGAGGCGCGAAAGTTGCTCGATCAGAGGCAGCCGGAACTTGCGGAAGCGATGTTGGCGAATATTCTAAAACAGGACCCCGGCAACCGACGAGCTAAAGTGATGCGCGCACAGATCCTTGTGTTCTCCGAGCCGGAACAGGCCGTTGGGTTGGTGAGCGATGTTCGGGAAGGTGACGTGGAGTTTGAGATTGCGGACGCAGTCCACTCACTCGCAAAGCTTTTTATGCAATCGGCCACCCCCGCCCAAATGCACGACAGCCCCGCAAAGAGAAACTGTCTCAACGCGGTCGACGCTCTGGGAAAAGGCGATTTCGATGCCGCCCTCACCGAGTTTATCGCCGCAATGAAAGCGGATCGGGGCTTTTATGATGAGTATGCGGGGAAAGCGTGCGTGGCCATATTGAAATATCTGGGAGACAACAGCGAGATCACCAAGAAACACCAAAGAGGGTTTGGGACGGCGCGGGATGTGTAAGAAGGGGGAGACGGATGCGGACGGGTATCCGCGCCAAATTGAAAGCCGGTTTTAAGACGAGCCGCTGTTCATGCCTCGCGTCGGGGACGGCGATCGGTATTTTTCCGGGGGCCGTGAGAAAAACCGATAAGGCGCGCCCACCATGCCCGACATCCCCCCAACAAACCCCGTTCATTTTACATTATTATCGTCAATGCATATATTTATGTTCGAATCGCTATGGAGTGGCTTGCATGGATGTTTTTGCGATTCGGCGTTCTCTACCGCTCCTGGCGTAATCCGATGCCAACGGCGAATCACTAAAAGTTCAACGTGCAAGCATTTGTATCATTCGCGCTTCGCGGCGTAAGACTTGGCCGGGGGAAGAAAGACTCGGCCATACGGAATCAATTAACGGCGTCCTGCTCGGAGGAGTAAGTTCAACCCAAAATTCGGTCTTGCCAAGCATAAGGAGGCGAAATGCCCGATAGTACGGACAGCACGACACCATCCATGATCGACCGCCGCGGATTCCTTTTTACCGCGGCCGGAGCAACCGCATCCCTTGCGACTAGCGGTATATTTAATACCGTCCAGGCAAAAGGACGTTTCGAACTCCCCCCGCTTCCGTATAAAGAAAGCGCGCTCGCACCCGTCATATCGGCCCGCACCCTTAGTTTCCACTACGGAAAGCATCACCGGGGCTATATGAACAAGCTGAACAAGCTTATTGCCGGCACGCCCTACGCGGAGATGCCGCTAAAGGAAATCATTACAAGCACCGCGGGGCAAGAGGATAAAAACGCGATTTTCAACAATGCGGCACAATTCTGGAACCACACCTTTTATTGGAACAGTTTGACTCCGAAAGGCGGCGGAGAACCGCCCGCCACGCTAAAAAAACGGATTGTGTCATCGTTCGGTAGTATTGACGCCTGCAAACAGGCGCTCAAAGAAGCCGCCACCGGGCAGTTCGGCAGCGGCTGGGCTTGGCTTGTACGCGAAGGGGATACACTGAAGGCGGTAAACACACTCAATGCTCGCGTACCTTTCACGCGCGGCATGACACCGCTTCTCACAATAGATGTCTGGGAGCATGCATATTACCTCGACTATCAAAATCGCCGAGCCGCCTATGTTGAGGCGGTCCTGGACAAGAGAATCAATTGGGAGTTCGCGGCGAAAAACGCCGACTGAATTCAAATTAATACCATTGTGTTTGATCCACAAAACCAACAAAGGAGTATAGCATGGCTGGAGCGGCCGCTCACGAGAACAAAATGTGCGCAATGACCTGTTGCCCTTGCAATCTTGACGTCGAGAAAGTCAAGTCTTTGTCCAACGATCCCAAGTTCATCTGCGAAAGCTGTGGTCGGGTCGCGAACCAAGCGGAAAATCTTTGCCGGCCCGAAGCGCTCTGATTTTCAGTCATTGACGGACCTCATTTTTGCCCGGGCACCGGGGCCGTACCGGTCTGGTATAATGCTTTGCGGCGCCCGGGTTTTATGAATAGAAGCCGTCTCGGAAATACTCCCGTCGGCCACCGGGCGGGACGAGCCCATCCGGTTCACTGCCTCCGTCAAGAGAGGCGCCCCCCTGTTTTCCGAATTTTTTCGAGGCGGGAAATTACGG
>WJJU01000927.1 GCA_014729595.1 Chitinivibrionales bacterium | reverse complement strand
TGTCCGCGGGAAGCTCGAAGGCGCCAATATCGGGTGCGATACCGACAAAATCGAAACCGACCTCCACGCCCCGGTCAACGACAAAGCTCGAAGGGCCCGCTGGGGCGTAGAAGGGAAAGGGTTTTTCTCCCGCCAACGACAAGCCGGGGTCCTGTTCGGGAAAGTTACCGCCGGGAACATTCTCGACAAATAGGCACACATTATGTGAGGCGTCCATGTTGGCGGTGTCGCCGAAATTGCGCCGCTGCGTCGCCGCCGCCACGAATATGTTGTTTTTTACCTCCCACCCGTCCATAGTACCGAATTGTTCGGAATGCCATGCATCGAGCACCGAAGCCGCGCGGTCGCCCGCATCGGCCAAGTAGACGGTATTATTGTACACATACACGCTGTCAAGCCTGCCGCTTCCTTTCCAAATAAAAGAGCGATCCGCGTTCTCGACGACATTGTGATGTACCCACATGGGACCTTCCGTATCTCCCCCGAACTGCGAATACACGCGTCCATTGACATTATCGGTGATCTGAATAAAATTGTGGCTTATGCGAAGGTGATTGCGGGGGCCCTCGACGGCGTAGCTGCAGGTCATGTAATTATGGTGTATCCAAAAGGTGTAATCATATCCCAACTCGTTGGGATCACGGGTTTGATCGGGAAGCGGAACTGAAATAGGACTGCTGAGCGTACATTGATATATCTCGACGCCATATTCCGCATCGAATGGAATCTCTATCGAGAAGCCCTCACCGATGAATGAACAGTGGTGAATTTTGGTGTTCTCGTGACCGCTTCCCTTGTAGCCGACGCCCCAGTTTTTATGAATAGTGTTGCGAGAGGTAATATTGTTGAATTCGGAATGTCTGACCCACCATGTTTTTATGTTGCCGCTCCAATGCCGGTCCTCAACCACGTTCGCGTTCTTGATGAAACAGTCATGCACGTGCACGTTGTTGTCGTAAGCGAAATACATGGCGGTCCACTTGAAATCTTCGAATACGCAATCGTAAACCGTCACGTTGTCACAATCTTTGAAATACAACGCCCCGTCGATGAGTGCATCCTCGGGAGACCTGAACTGGATTCCGCGTATGGTGAAATCGCCGGCGCGCGAACTCCTAGACATGGCCCAAGAATCGACCGCAATAAGGTAGTTTGTGTAGTTCTCATCGTGAGGTGTTCCATCCAAAGACCAGTCGGAAGCAGCTTGAATGATTGTCGCATCGTCACCTTCGGCGCCGGCACCCGTGATTGTCAGACCGCTCTCAGGGTAAGAAGTTCGGCTCTCGACAAACAAGCCGGGCCCGAGTTTTATCTCATGGTCACCTTGGGGTACTTTACTCACGGAATACGCCAATGTTCGCCACGGAGCGTCCGCCGAACCGTCGCGGTCGGCGGCGTCTACACCCGCGGTATCGACATGGTAGACATTCGCGCCGGCCATTCCCGCAACGAGGAGTATGAGTCGAGGAATAGATCTCCACGTCCAACGGTAATCCACCAAATAACGGTACGCTCGTCTCATACTATCCTCCTTCATGCCCTTGTTCACAGTCGTCCCTAATATTAACCGCTGAGTTTCCGCCCCGAACGCGGCCCCCGAAATGCGCGGATTATCGTTGCACGACAAACCGCTTCATCGTTTGGTGCGTACCCACCCTCAGGCGCAGCAGGTACATACCCGATCCAAGTCTGCTCAGAGGGATAGTATGCGCCGATCCCAGCGACGCATTAAAACCCGAAACCGACAGACGTCTTGCCCCCGATGCATCATACACCCGTGCGGAGTAGGGGCCTCCGCCCCGCGCCCAAAAAGCGATATATTCCGGATTGCATACCACTTTTACCGGGTTGGCAGTTGGAACATCGGCAACGGCGGGGCGTGCGGTCGTCGACTGCTGAGTGGGGTGAAGATTGTACGTCAAACCGCTTGCGGGCACACCCCCGCCGTCCAAAAGCCGTACAGCGAAGTGATTCCCGCCAACAATCTCCGTGACTCTGAAAACGAGAAGGTTGTCTCCCCGATTTAGCTCGAATGGTGGTGAAATTATCTCCGTATTGCCGTCCCAGCCGCTCCGCTCGGCGACGATCCCGCCGTTGCACCATGCCGTAAAATCATCATCGTGCCGGTACGCAAGCTTGACCTGCCGGGAAGTGGATGAAACTACCCAGACGGCGCCGAACGCCGAGAACTCGTCGCGATTTCCCTCGTTCGCCCACATTCCGTCTTCGCTTTGGCCGGCGATCCACATGTAGCCGCTCCCATTCACGTTGACGGTACTGTCCTCTCCCGGCAAGGCGGCGTTGTCGCTGAAGATTGCATCGCTAATCCCCGGCGCGTCGTCGTTCGAAAGGTATTCCGATGACTCGCCGTCGGTAAGAATCAGCATCGTCTTAACATAGCCGGTATCCGCCTCGACGCCGCTCACCGTCACGGTAGCCGTTCCCATCGGCAAATCGTACCCCTGCAAATGAACAGTAACCGAAAACCTCCCGATCGTGCCGTCACTCGAAAAAAGTCCGTCTTGATCGATCGACCCACCGCCGTCAACCGACCACATCGGCGTACCGCTGAACGGTTCCCCAAACTGGTCCGAGGCGGTAACCGAAAATGCAAGGGTCCCGCCGGGCGCAACCGCTCCAGTGAGCGGTGAGACGCTCAATTCGACGGGAACGGGATCGCCGTCGACTCGCAGTCCGACCACGAAAGATTTCGGGCTGCAGTCCTGTCCAGTAACCCTAACCGATCCATAGTGCATCCCGGCGCTCAAAGCCGCCGTAGACGCGGACACGTTGATGCTTTGACCGTTGCCGCTTCCCTCGACCGATGCGGTGACCCAGTATTCTTCCGACGATGCGGACAGGGGCGGCAGCTCTCCATCCCGCGTAGTGATACCGGTAAGCGTCATGGAACCGTTCACCCCGGCGCCGCCTTCCTCCGCCGCAAGATCGAGCGTGTCGCTTGTGAACCTGAACGAATTGTTTGCCGGCGACGAGATTTCGTGCAGAACTCCATACTCATCCTCCCATTTGTTCTCGTTGCCGGGGCCGAAATCTATCCACAGATCACCGGCGCATGCGCCGAAGGCGTAAGGCAAATCCCAATCATGCGGCCATTCACAATTGGGTGGCTGTGAGGTATTGCTCAGGTTGACGGCTTCGTTGTCTTTCCAGTTCACGGCAACCTGATTGGTTCCTTTCTTCATATCCATACCTTGACCGCACCAGCCGATCA
>WJJU01000926.1 GCA_014729595.1 Chitinivibrionales bacterium | reverse complement strand
GGTCGACGCGACTGTCGTTGGTGGTGACCGCCACCTTGGCCCGGTAGCCCGGCGCACGAACAACTTTCATGATTTTTACGATACCTTCGAAAATCTCGGGCACTTCCAACTCAAACAACCTCTCAAGGAACATCGGGCTCGTTCTCGAGAGAATAATCTGCGGCCCCTTGATATTGTCGCGAACATCGATAATTACCGCTCGAAGCGTGTCGCCCTGGCGGAAACGTTCCTTGCGGATTTGCTCGCGATAAGGCAAAAGCGCTTCGGTGCGACCAAGATTAACTAAAATGTTGCCCTTGTCGATTTGCTGCACCACACCGCTTATCTGCTCGCCGATTCTCTGTGAGTAGTCGGCGAATATCTTGTCGCGTTCGGCCTCGCGGACCCGCTGAACAATGACCTGCTTTGCGGTCTGAATCGCCGTACGACCAAAATGCTCTATGTCCAGATCCTGAATTACCTCGTCACCGATCTGCAAATCGGGATCGATATCGTGCGCGTCGTCAAGCAAAATCTCCGTTTCCGGGTCTTCGACCTGCTCCACGACGAATTGCCGAGTGTATACCTCTACCGTACCCTTTTCCCGATCTATGTCGACTTCAACACGAGCCGGTGTCTCAAGGTAACGTTTGGCCGCCGTCGCAAGTGCGTCCTTAAGTGTGTCGAGAACCATCTCTTGGCTGATGCTTTTCTCTTTGGTGACGGCTCCCAACGCCTTTACGATGTCCGCGGCTCTCAACGCCTCTTTCTTATTTTTCCTGTTCATATCCCGTTTGTCCTTCGGCAGTGCTTTAAACCCTACGAAAACGACACTTCCACTCTTCCGCTCAGTATCCGCGAGAAGGGGATATCGACCGTTTTTTTGCCGGTGTCGAGACTGATGTGCTCGTCGGTGACGACTTCGAGCTTGCCGCGCACCGTTTTCGACTTGTTCTCCTCTTCCGCTATTCTAACCGTGACTTTTCTGTCAAGAGCCCTGCGGAAATCTCTTGGGCTTGTCAGTGGACGATCAAGGCCGGGCGATGATACTTCCAGCGTGTAAGGCGCCTTCGAGAACTCCTCAACATCCAGCAACATAGAAATTTCGTTGCTCGCGCTCTCGCAGTCATCGATCGTCACGCCGCCCGGCTTGTCTATAAATATGCGTAAGATTGACCGTGGGCCGGCCCGGAAGAACTTGAGTTCATACAGCTCAAACCCCATCGTGTTGAGCTTTCGCTCAATCAGTTCTTTTGCTTTGTCGATCGACGGCATTAGGACGACCCCGGGCGATGAGCAACAAAAAACGGGCTTTCGCCCGTCAAGTCAAACGGCCCAATCAAAATCAACCAAATATACATATTCTAATGAGTGGCACACAAGTGGCCGGCGCGCTAAGCCGCTATAACGCAATCAGGCGAACTCATCGCGATGAGCGAGAACCCAAGCAAGTGCCTCTTCTCGATCACCGATTCGTTCATCGAGCTGCAAGTCATAGACCGCCGAAAGAATTCGACCGAACGCCGGCCCGGGCTTCATCCCTATTTCAATCAAATCACGCCCCCGAAGCACCGGAGAGGGTTTGAGCCGCTCTACCGCCAACTCCTGCTGTTTTTGCCTGAGGAAATGGTAATTATCCAGATCACCGTGGCTCGAGAGACAATCAACCCTGTGAAGCTCCATTTCATCCTCTATCGTGGGCCGCGAAAGAAATTTTTTCAGCGTCCCAAGACGCATCCCCCTCACGTTCATAAAATTCATGTGGTTGTCCACGCACGCATAGACGTCGTCAATCAGAGCCTTGGGCGCGCGATACCTCCTGAGAATCTTTGCCGCTATCCCGGCACCCACCCGATGATGATTGTTGAAACGAATACGGTCGGTAACGCTTTTCGTGTCCGGCTTGCCGACGTCGTGAAGCAAAGCGGACCAGGCCGCAACCGGTGTCCGACGTTCCAAAAGCGCCAAGGCTTTGATCGTATGGGTAAGCACATCCCCCTCGGGATGGAACTCCGGGGGCTGCTCAAGACCGTCAAGACGCCGCACTTCCGGCAAAACCACACCCAAAAGGCCGGCCTCAAACAGCAATTGCACCGCTTTGGCCGGATGCGGTCCCGTCAGCATTTTGGTGAGTTCCTGAAAAATCCGCTCTTTCGATACGCTCACAATGCCTTCCGCCGCCTTCCGCATAGCTTCCCACGTTTCGGGCTCGACGGTAAAATCGAATTGTGCGGCGAATCGTACGGCTCTCAATACTCGAAGGTAATCTTCGGTGAATCGATCTTCAGGCTCGCCAATCGCCCGTATGATTC
>WJJU01000925.1 GCA_014729595.1 Chitinivibrionales bacterium | reverse complement strand
CATCCATCGCTTCGAGCGAAAGATCAAAACCGCCTACGCCCGTTTCAAATCCCTGCAGCATGCTCGCATCGAAATCGTCGTTGATATCCGGCTGGGCGGTAACCGAGGTGACTTTGAAAGCGCTCATATCTACCGGTGGTGGTGCGTTAAGATTCGTGGTGGGCGGCGGCGGCGGTGGTGGTGGCGGCGGCGGCGGCGCAGCTCCTTCCATAACTTCAACCACCTTGTCCATAATGACGGTATCCAGCCCGGTCGCACGGAAAATGCCGAACACTAAACCGATGACGCCAATGGAAGCAAGGAACGATATTCGTGTGATATTTCGTTGTTTGCGGCGTTTTTCGGTAATGGAAAGAGCCATGATCAGTATCTCTTGCTTGGGTCCCGAATGCCCGATACAATAAGATTATGGGCAAGCTGTCGTAAAATAACGTCCCGCCGAAATCGCAGGCAACATTGCCGATTCAATGAGGCGCTTTTTGCGACGAACGGTATGTGGCTTTGACGTGTGTCGCATAACCGGTAATTAGCGAAGCCACCTGCCCGTTCGGCTTTGTACGGCCACCGCGCCTCACCAACCATTCGCCGCGAACGCTTTTGGATGATGCGTCTTCGTCGATTTCTCAGTTTCCGATTTTTGGACGATCGACCCATGTCAAACGTATAGGGAGAGAGACAACGTTTTTTTGAACTCAAGAACATTTCGGTTGACCCGATTCCCGGTGCGTGGTATAATTGTTTAGTGGTATCCGTTCAGAGTGGCTTGATTAGGTTCACACCGAGCTTTGAGCACGTCGAAATGCATCCGTTTTGCCGATTCAGAGGCATTTCGAAAGGCTCAATCCTTTGAAGATTTCAGTTCTCTGATGCTTCTATGATTCTGAACGGCCGTTAAATTGTGGGGAAGCGATGCCGGTCGGTCGGTTCCGAGGACGACCATAGCCGTTGAGAAGACGGTATTGCACAGCGATCACACCCTTTTTTCTTTGATCCGTTCTTCGGGCCAAAGCGAGGTGATTTTTATAACAGCACTCTTGGATGAGTGCCGCATTTGCTGGTGGTGCACGGCTTATGACCGCTGATAGAACCAAAATTCTCAGGCGGATCGAGATCGACCGGGTGTCGATCGGTATGTACCTCGAAGATGTATTCGATAAAGACGGCGTTTTGTTGCTCTCGGCAAACGCGGCGATACAAAGCGAAGAACAAATCACCCGTCTTCGTGCCCGAGGCGTGTACTCGGTGTACATCAATATCCGCAAGGGCAAGGATATTGATCTGGAAGAGGAAGCACCGGATCCGGTATCGGTGGAAAGGGAACGCGCTTACTATGAGGAGCTTGCTCGGGCGCGAGTTGTGCATCAAAATACGATCATTTCGGCCAAGGAAGCTCTGCAGGCGGCTCGAGCGGGTCGTCCCTTTTCGATCAATCGTACGCGGAAAACAGCCGAAGAAATTGTTGAAAGCATTCTTCGCAATCCCGATGCACTGGTTAGTCTCAGCCAGATCAAGGGGTATGATGAATACACCTTTACGCATTCAGTCAACGTCGGCATTTTGGTGACGTCGTTGGCGCGGGAGATGGGGTACGAAGGTGAGCAATTGGTCAGTATCGGTTTAGGGGGGCTGCTTCATGATATCGGCAAGATGCGCGTACCCGAGAACGTTCTCAATAAACCCGGAAGATACACCGACGTGGAATTCCGAGTCATGAAGCGACACCCGGATCACGGATTGGCAATTGTCGGTGAAAGGTCGGGCATAGCGCCCCTTACCAAAAAGGTAATAGGGCAACATCATGAACGGTACGACGGATCCGGGTATCCGAAGGGTTTGATAGGAGACCGTATCGATGAGGCGGGGGTTATCGGTGCGGTGGCCGATGTTTACGACGCTCTTACGTCGGACAGGGTGTATCGCTCGGCATGGACCCCACAGAAAGCGCTGGCAACGATATTTCAGGGGTGCGACCGCGACTATTCGCGTCGAGTGGTCGAGCTGTTTACCCGGCATCTCGGTATCTACCCAGTCGGTAGCTTTGTCAAGTTGCAGTCCGGCGAGATGGGTGTTGTTATACGGGTGAGTCGTGGGAATCTCCTTGCTCCCATCGTACTGATTTTGTTCGACAAAACGGGTAAACGGATAACCGAACCGTTGGAGATGAACTTGGCGGAGTACGAGGGAACCCCGAGTGAATCAGCATACAGAATTGAAATGTCGCTCAATCCAAAGGCTTTCAGAGTGAATATCGCCGACTACATACAAGATAAGGCCACGGGGGGAATCGCGTAGCCGGCGGCATGGGCGACGGCAGCTAAAAGGGGTTTATATGAAAGGAAGTCGATGCAGGTTGTTTGATGAAAGCCTCGTGCGTAACATCATGGTTTCCACCGGCATCTCAATGCTTGAATACATGAAGAAAAACAAATGTTCCGACGTCAACGATATCTGCGATTTCGTCGACGCTCACGCCGATGATATTATCGAGAGTACCATCGATGAAATGACCGACGATGAGAGCGGGTAGATTATGAGACGACGGCACTCGAGCGCATTCCCATACGTGAAAAGGGAATTGCCCAACATACCGTATTCCTCCGCCGTATAGTGTGCCGGGATCCGCTCAGTTGATACCGGGATCCATTTTATTTATATGATCCCGGTACATCGTTCATGCGATGCCGCAACTCTCTCAATGAACCGGGCCGGCCTTTCGTTTGATTCGATCGTACCGGCATTCGACGCAGAGACTCCTACCGGCGAAACCGTGACCCTCTTTTGAGAGAGCGATCACCGTCATTTCAACGCTGTGTTCCCTTCCGTGAACGGGGCGGGCGTTTCTTTTCGCTTGGGGACTTTTCTCGCCTTGCAAGCTTGAGACGGCGCCGCTTCGGGCGGCCTTCCCGGTTGCTGTTTCCCCTTTCCGTCAGGCCTTTCTGTTTTCGACAAAAAGCCGGGGGCGCTATACCGCAATGCCGTGGCAAGGCATTTGCACCTCATGTAAGCTGAGAGCCGTAGAGGGCACGTGCGTGTCCTTGGTGGTGTGTCCGCAATCGACCTTGACGTCGTGTGGGCAAGCAACATGACAAACAAAGATCGAGGTGATCACTATGAATAGCAATTTCAAAGGCGAGGAACGACGTCCCGAGGAGCAAGACGTCGGTGGGCGGAGCAATCCGGAAGTCTCGCAGACCGCCGGTTCCCGAGAGCATGGTGGTGACGGCAAGCATCGGGATACGGCCGGGGTTGGCGAAGAGGCTAAAAAGAAGACGCACGAGGCGGTTGAGAAGGCTCGCGAGCGCGGCCGCGGCTTTGTCGGAGAACGGCAACGTACGGCGGCCGAAGAGATCTGCAAGTATGGTGATGCATTGCATGAGGCCGCGCGAAAATTGCGGGAGGATAAGGCAATATTGGCAGAAGGCGCCGATAAGGCCGCCGAACAGTTGGACAAAGCGTCACATTACATGAAAGAGCATTCGCCCGACGACATTTTTCGGTCGGTAAACGGCTACGCGCGCAAGCATCCTGGAGTGGTGTGGGGGAGTATGCTGTTTGCGGGGTTTGCGTTTTCGCGCTTTTTCAAAGCGTCGGAGCATCCGCGGCACTCAGACATTACGCAATAACCGGCGCCGCTTATTAGGTGAAGGACAAATAACTATACATAAAACACACAAGAGGGGGGCACCATGAACCTTGTTGACGAGAAACAAGCTCCCACCGAAGAATCGTTTGCGGATCTCGCACGGGACCTTCGCGATGAAGCGATAGTGCTGGTT
>WJJU01000924.1 GCA_014729595.1 Chitinivibrionales bacterium | reverse complement strand
GAAAAGCTGCTTCCTCGGGTGCGTAACGCGGCCGCCGAGGCACGAGGGAGGGGGCGACTTTTGTTGGCCTCCGAACTTAACGAACTGCTCGCGCGTGTGTCGGGCGATGAAAAAGCGCGCCAAGCGGCCGTTGAGCAGCGCGGCGCCGGACTGCACTTTTCCTTTCTGGATACCTTTAATAGACGTGAACGGTGGGAATTTGCTCTTGAGGCGTTGGAGAATCTGGGCGCCGGCCTTCCAAAGACAAAAGGAAAAGCGGGGGATCGACGTCTCGTTTGGGTACTGAGTTCGTTTGGAGACATTTCGGACAGCGCTCGGTTCAATCCCGAAGATGTTGTCGTTCGGCCGAGAGAGCAGTGCCGCACTGCAAGAGGAAAATGGTCCAAAGGCAGAAACCTTAAGCTATACCAGTTGTTCGAACATCTCGAATGCTATCCTTTCATCACCGACCATGATCGTCGCATTGTAAATGTAACACTCGTGAGAGAACCGCATTTGGGTCACAAGCGTGGTCTGAATGAAATTGATTTTTCGGAGGTTGTGGTTGCGCTCTGCGGCCATCCATTGGTCTTTTGGGACTACGATCCAGAGACTCCCGTCGAGATCGTTCGACGAGAGCCTCATCTTTCCATCACCGAGGTCAAGGGTTGGCGGCGTGTTTGTTTTGAGCCGCCGCCGCCGCGAAGGGAGGGGAGCGTCGTCGTGACCGCGGAGGGCCTCCATCTTCTACATGTATATGAATATACGCGGGAGCAAATGGAGGTTGGATTCATCGTCGGTGACGGGCTCAATGTACCCAAGGCCGGCGCCGAGCGGGTGCAAAAGGTGCTCTCGTTATTGTCCGGTCATGTTAACGTTCATACCGACGATACGAATTCGCTGCAGGGAGAACGGGTGAAAGGCAGCCCTGTTCCTCGTGTGCGTTTCAGAACCTGGGACGGTGGGTATCGCGTTGCCGTTGAAGTGGTACCCGGTCCGGACGGCGCCGCCTTTGAGCCGGGTGTAGGATGCAAGATATATGTCACTGAACACGAAAAACGCCGATTGCTTATAGAGCGCGATCTTACGGCGGAAATCACCCGCGCCGAACAGGTGTACGCACTAAGTGAAACACTCGCCGAGGTTCGTGACGGGCACACCATACCAATACTCCGGGATCACGAAGAAATCCTGGAAGTGCTTCTGGGGCTGCGGAAGATGGGAGACCGGGTTGTGGTTGAGTGGCCGGGGAATGCACCGCTGGTGGAAGGGGAGACCGATGTGAGCGGCATGCATCTTGTTGTGCGTAAGAATCGGGACTGGTTTACGCTTGAAGGCGAGTTACGGATCAACGAAAACTTGACGATTGACCTTGGGAAACTTCTGGACCTTTTCAAGGAGGATGGGGGACGTTTCGTTCGATTGGACGAGCGGCGGTTCATTGCGTTGACCGAGCGACTACGCCGTCGTATCTTGGAGATTCGCTCGCTTACGCGCAAAGAAAAAAAATCACTGAAACTGATCACCGCGGCCGCGCTTTTTCCCGATACCTTAACCGCCGAGGTCGGTCGCGCCGATATCGCCGAGGCCTGGGATGGGCACGTCGAAGAGGTGCGCGAAGCAATGCTGGCAGAATACGAGCACCCTTCGCTACTCCAGGCACAACTTCGTGAGTATCAGCGGGAGGGATTCCAATGGCTATGCAGGCTTGCGGCCGCCGGGTTCGGAGCATGTTTGGCCGACGATATGGGATTGGGAAAAACCATCCAGTCTTTAGCCCTTTTGCTCCATCGTGCACCGCACGGCGCCGCGCTGATCATCGCTCCGACATCGGTGATCTCGACCTGGGAAGGCGAAATACGCCGCTTTGCACCAGCGCTGCGTTTGCATCGATTGAACGATCGTAACCGTAAAGAGATCGTGAACAACGCCGGGGCATTTGACGTGGTGGCGTGCTCCTATGGGATCCTCGTCAGCGAAAAAGAGACGCTGTGTGGACGGGACTGGGCTACGATAATTTTGGACGAGGCGCAGGCGATAAAAAACGTGTCGGCCAAGCGCTCGCGCACGGCTATGGATCTGCGCGCGGTATTTCGCATGGTGACTACCGGTACTCCCGTGGAAAACCATCTGGGAGAACTGTGGACTATTATGCGATTTCTGAATCCCGGCTTGTTGGGAACGCTACAGCAGTTTCGGAATCGCTTCGCAATTCCTATAGAGCAAAACAACGATACGGTCGCCCGACGTCGTCTGCACCGGCTGGTGAATCCATTTATACTGAGACGCACAAAAGGGCAGGTACTCGATGAGCTTCCCCCCAAAACGGAGGTTCTTGTTGAAGTGGAACTGTCGGAGGAGGAAGCGTCGTTTTACGAAGCGTTGCGAAAAAAAGCTCTCGATGAATTGGACAAAGATAAAGG
>WJJU01000923.1 GCA_014729595.1 Chitinivibrionales bacterium | reverse complement strand
GGAGTACTGAACGGACGAAGAATGGCGGCGTTGCCCGGTCGTATCCGCTGAGTTTCGGCATAATTCGCGTACTCTTCACCTCCAACGGACAACGTGGTCTGCGTCGAGGGGCGAAACCCGCCAACCGAAAGCTGAATTTGCCTTCTATCGGCGAAAGCGGCGCCGGCCGGATTCCAGAATAACGCCGAGGCGTCATCGACCGCGGCAACGACGTTGTTGCCCAAACCTAATTCTTGCGCCCCTACTCCCACTTGTGTCCGAATGGGGTTACCCAGGAGCTGAGCCAAAGAGGCGGCCGGTATCCAGACGACCGCCAAAATCGTTGCCCAGCGCCGACCTACCATGCCGGTCACCATTGACGCACCTCCCTTCTGCGTACCGCCCCCTTCGATTTCGAAGTCCTGACCGCACCGTTACCGGCAATGGTCACAACAGTGCTTTTCTCGGTTCGGGCCTTCGGGGCGGAACCGGAAACGTGGGTTTTTACACTTGCTCGTCGAACTTTGTGTCCCCCTCGAATCGGACGACGACGCACCGTTTTGCCGGGAACGACCCTTCGCGTTTCGTGCTCAACGGTTCGTTCCACGCGGACCGTTCGTCTTGGACCGTTCCCCTCCCTGTGCACATGGTGATGTACGTGGGTCCCACGCTTGTGAACACAACGACTCTTTCGCCTACAAACAGGTGGATGCCCGTGCGGGCGCCGGCAACGCGGGAGGTGATGGTGAATGTGGGTACAACGAGAACCACGGGAACATCGATAGTGACGCACATGACGGGCACAACGGCGAGGACCGCAGCCGGTTATTTTTACCCGCCACGGACCGATGTGACAAACAACCCTGCGAGGCCCGTAGCATACGGTGCGGTAGCGAAGCTCCACCGTTCCCGCGGAGGTGGTATGCCACTTCCATTCCACTTCCCGAGTAACTTCGCGCGTTCTCCCGCAGCAGTCGATCTCATCGTATTCGCGTTCCCATGATATCGACGCGGACACCCGCACCGCGGCATCAACCCCCGAACCCCTTTCGCATTCCGAACAGCATATCGCCGGAGCCGCAAAACCAAGAGCCAACAAAGCGATCCGTCTCATGGTACCCATCCTTTCCGCTGAACAGTGAACAAATGTGGGAAATATTCCCGTATTCGCACTCTCAACGAATCAACCTTCGTGCCAACATCACAAATGATTGTTTATCAATGAGTTACAGCTATTGACCGTACATGGAACGGTGACATAAACCGGGAAGAGTCTCCCAAAGTGCCGTTGAACTCGATCTCGAACAAGTGATGCAACTACCTAAAAAACAATAACTTATACCGAAAGGTCGGGAATCGGGAATAATTTCCCGGTATCGTTTCGTTACGCCGAAGCCGGGCTGAAACTTTGAAAGCGGAATAATACGTAGTTCGAAGTCCTAAAATCCCCTCACCCCGCCTTAGGATCGATTCCGTACTTTTCCAGTAGAATTCGTAGGCTTTTTCGGTCAATATCGAGGATTTGAGCGGCTTGGGTGAGATTACCGGGGGCGCGGCTCAGGGCATGGGCAATCATTTCTCGGTCCAAGGCCTCGCGGGCATCGCGCAAGCTTGTATGGGTAGGGGTACGATCATTCAGACCAAGCTGTTCGGGGCCAATGGTTCCGCCGCCGGACGTAATGACGGCACGTTGAATTCGATTCTGAATCTCGCGGACATTTCCCGGCCAATCGCAGGCAAGTATGGATTTTTCCGCTTCACGTGAAAGCCTCACGCCGCCGGAGCCGTACAGGTCCGCATAATGCTTCAGAAAAAAGCGAGAGATAAGAAGGGCGTCTTCTCCACGTTCCCGAACGGGGGGAACTCGAATCGGCAATACATTGAGACGGTAGTAAAGGTCCTGCCGAAAGGCTTTTTCATCTACGGCTTTTTCTAGATCGACATTCGTTGCCGCCACCACCCGAACATCGACGGAGATGGTCTTGGTCGATCCTACGCGCATTATTTCGCCCTCTTGAAGAACGCGCAAGAAATGCGCTTGAGCCTGAAGCGGGAGTTCACCAACTTCGTCAAGAAACAACGTACCGCCGTCAGCTTCCTCGAAATACCCTTTGCGTGTTGCTACCGCACCGGTGAAGGCGCCTTTTTCGTGGCCGAAGAGGTGGCTTTCGATTAGATTCGCAGGAATGGCACCGCAGTTAACGGCTACGAACGGACTCTCTGCCCGTCTACTAAGCTTGTGTACCAACCGCGCCAACTTTTCTTTACCGGTACCCGTCTCACCGATCAACAGCACCGGGACATCGGTGCCGGCACCCTGCCGTACAACTTCGAGACACCGCCGGACGGTATCGCTGGCGAAAACCAGATCATCGAATTGCTTGTCTTCGATTTGGGACCGAAGCTCTTCGATTGTCGCTTGACGCTCAGCAAGAAGGTCCGACTTCCGTACCAGATTGGCCATCAAATCCGAAAGGGTGCGAAACTTTTGAAGGTCGGCTTGCGAGAAAGGGTGGCGATCCGTTTGACTATCAAGATATAGATAGACTTGTTCCCCCAGCCCGACATCGAGTCGCGCGCACAGGACGGAGCGAATATCGTGACGACTGATGGATTCCCTTGTGCCAAGTTCTTCACTCCCGATAGTGTCCGAAATGAGCAGAGGAACACCTTTTTCCTTTACAAGCCGTACGGCGGTCGTACTGTAGGAAGTATTCGTATCCGCCGAACCTGTACATTCGAGCAAGCGATACCCATCGCTTTCCTCGGCGATCAACAATCCGCGTTCACAATCAAGCACACGGGTACACAACGCAAGCCCCTTCCCCATCAGCGCAAGAACGTCTTCTTCGGCGGCCATCGCGGCCGTCATCTCGATCGCCGCGCCAAGCACGTCGGCCGCGTCGCTCTCCGTCTGTTTATCATTCATAGTTGGTGTCTCGTTCATTAAGATTCCAGGTCACCACTTCCAGCGCGGAGGCGGTTATGGAGCGGGACAATCGTCGTTTTTTTCGGATCCCGCGCACCTCCAGTCGGTTTACCCCAACCCCAAGCGGCAGTCCCAGCGACCCGGCCTTCGATGAGACATAGACAACATGTCCATTCACCTCGATAGTGTCACCCGCCGTCAGCCCCGTCACTATCAGCGTAGCCGCTCTTTCATCCCCCGATAGACTGGTAAGCGGGCCGGGACCATCATTATTATTCGGAGCGGTTTGAGGCGCGGCTTTTTGATCCGGCGTCGGCTCAATGGTAAGCGCCTCTCTTTCGGGGGACATGTTGGGAAGAAGCAACTCGGCGTCCCGCCGTGATCTTCGCAAAGTAATCACGCCTACCACAAACGCGGCGGCAAGGCCGGCCATGGTTGCGCGTACCGCCACACGACGCCGGAATTTGGACCGCGGCAAAGGCGGCCGGGTGGTGTATGCGACCTTTGCCGCCGCCGGGCGGGGTCCGCCGCATCGAATAAATTCGGTTAGTCTGTCCGCGGCCCCGGGAAACAATTTATGTGATATTTGTGTCAGTTCATGAGCCAGTTCCTTGGCGGATGGTCGTTTATCGCGATCTTTATGCAAGCACCCGAGCGTTACGTCGGCAAGAGGCGCCATATTTTCGGGCGGATCCAAGGCCGGGGTGTCTTCATTCACCACTCGGTAAGACACCTCCGCGATGGTCTCGCCGGGAAAGGGCAAGCGGCCGCTGACGGCCTGAAACAGCACGCACCCCACCGAAAAAATATCGGCACGGGAATCAATTTCGGCGGGGTTCACCATCGCTTCCGGCGCCATGTAGCACAGCGTCCCTACCGCCGAACTCATTGATTGTGAGGTAAGTGCTTGTTGAAATGCCGCAAGACCGAAATCGGCAAGCTTTACCCGCCCGTTGGTATCCAGCAAAATATTACTGGGTTTGATATCGCGATGAATAATATTTCGCGCATGCGCGCATGCCAAACCGTCCGCAATACGCCGCAAGACCTGGACCGCCGGGCCGATTTCAATATGTCGATTGAGTGCATCCTCAAAGGTACAGCCCTCTACATAGTCCATTACGATGTAGTAACTCCCGGCTTGATAGGCATAGTCGTAAACCGTAATAATGCTGTCGTGCGCGAGGGCGGCCATAGCTTGCGCTTCGCGTCGAAAACGGACTATTTCCTTCTTATCCTGCGCCCGTTGCGGCGCCAATGATTTGATGGCCACAATTCGTCCGAGTGATTTTTGTCGGGCGCGATACACCACCCCAAACGCCCCACCGCCGATTGTATCGAGAATTTCATAATCGTGCAGCGAAAAAGCCACTAGCGTCCTCCTTCGCCCGCGGAATTGCTTTCAAGAGCTTTATCAAGCCATTTCCGAAAATGCTTGTTGCCGGGGGCCAGCGACGCGGCATGCCTTAACCGCTCTCGCGCGGTGTTTATATCGCCGCGTGCCCAGGCAAGGGCGCCAAGGTTAAAATGAGCCAAGGGGTAGTCGGGATGTGCGGCTAGTGCACGGCGGTAACACCGGGCGGCCTTATCCAGGTCTCCTCGCTCGTGGTACAATGCGCCAAGAAGATTCGTGGCTTTCAGGAGTGTGCTGTCACATCGTACGGCCCGTTCCAGGCGCGCAATCGCTTTCTCCGCTTGTCCGCTACGCCGATATGAGGCACCCAAATTATAATGAAGAATAGCGAGGGTTGCGAGTGCTCTCGGCCGCCTGTCGATTTTGACCGCTACATTCATGTGATATATGGCCGGATACCAATCCTCGGGGGATGCCAAGCCCAGCTCGGTACGTTCAATCGCTTCGGCACAATGCGCCATGGCCATCCCGTAGTGACCGGCAAAGTCATCGGGGCGACGCTTCAGGACATGCTCGTATACCTCTTGTGCGCGAAGATAATCACCCGTTTCGAGGAGCGATCCGGCACGTTCAAGCTCTAGCGACCGGCATCCCGTTATGGTACAAGCGAGTGCGACAAGGGTCATCATGACGGCAAAGATATGCAGGCGATTTGGTCGACACATAGTACGTAGAGCCCCGAAAGCAGCCTTAAATTCCGTAGAGTGTTGCCAATTGGCTTGTTTCTCACAAAGATACAATGCCCCCGGCTATGCCACAAATAGTGGCGGCTAAACCTTTCGGCACACGACTGACCATTTTTTTGTGCGTTGAGCGAAAAGTTAGCGTATATTGAGAAAGAGGATAGTACCCAGCCGTTTTAAGCGTTTCAATAAGGAGAGATTCATGTCCGCGCACCCGTTATTTTCTTGCTTACGCCTCTTCATTGCCCGTTCAGGGGTAGGCGCACTCTTGGTTATATGCATCCTTTTCGCATCCCCCGGCGCGAGAGTGATTCACACGAGTGATTACAGCAATGCTCAAGAGGCTGTTGATGCTTGCACCGAAGGGGATGTGCTTGTTGTCGACTTGTTCAATATAGATGTCTCCAACCCCCCCAACGGCATCTTTATTGTCGGTAATCGCGGAACTTGGCGCATAAGCGAGGATATTCGAGATCTTGTGTTCTTCAATCACCAGGCCAAGATTCTCCAAACCGGGGGTTCCCTGACCAACGTGATCTCTAATTCCGGATGTCGCGGAAGCCGGTTCACCCATATCGACAGTTGCTTCTTCATTGGCAGCAGACTCCTTACCGGCGGAACTCCTGCGATCGAGGTAGACGGTTTCATGCGATCCTGCACGTTTGCCTTTACCGAATATTCTGGAACGCCGCACGACAACCTCACCCCCGACTGGATTCAACATCATAGTCTGCTCTTGATTAACGCCACCGATCCGGTTGGTAACGGTACCGGCTCACTCATTACCGGATTTATTGCTCAAAATGCCGGCGCCTGGACACCGATCCATATTATCAACGGTCGAGGCATAACCATCGCGAATTGCGGATCCGAATACTCCGAATACGCGGACCCATTGGTAAGCATAGAAAACGGTGTTGAATGCGCGCTTGTCGGTAGCGATCCGGGCGGAATAGGCCCGAAACGGATAATTCAAATGAACGACGGTACAATCTCGTACGGAAAATACCTCGGCTATCGCTATGGCATCTTTCGTATTGGTGGAATGCATAACTATTTGATTTCGGGGGATTCTTACGGAGGCGGCTGTCGCGCCTCCGTCGGCAACCAGCCCTGGGAAGCCGTAATCGCGCGGGACCCGTTTCTCAGCAAATGGAACGCCGCGAATTCCAGGGGTTTGAATTTCGCTCCCAATCTTCGTTCATTCGTATACGGAAGAGATGATAATTACACGTGGAGAAACCTCAATCATGAAGTCGCGGGGATAATGTTTTCCTCCGCACATCAGTGCACGACGGCATTCGCGGAGCCACGGAACAAAGGGACCCAAGTGCGGGCTCACCTCGACCAACTACCTTCGGGCTCACTTCCCGCCGGTCCGCGCGTATTTCGTCCGTTTACGCCCCTCATGCCCGAAATACCATTGGAAAACGGAGGACCCGGAGAAGATATGACCGGGAAGTCAGGCGCCGAAATACACGCGAAACTAATGGAGGGCAACGTGGGTATCTTCCTTGGAGAGGGCGTCTACGAAATACCATCGTCCATTAAGGCGAGGGATTTAACTATCTACGGTGCGGGCAAATCCAAAACCCGTCTTGTCTTCCCCGATACCGCCATGGCGTGCTTTTCGGGCCCCAACACCAATGTGTACAACTTGACAATAGAAGGAGGCGGCGCGGGCTATCTGGATTTTGACAACGCGGGAGGACTCGGCTTCCACGGGGGCGCGGTGCGGTTTGTGGGTCAAGTCACGGGTATATCTACCGGCAATTCTCAGCAAGAGCACCTCTCCTTCTGCGAATTCGACAGCCTGCGTCATTCGAAGTCCTCCGGATTTATTCAGTGCATTCACCCTGACATGCCCTGTGGTGAGGGTAACGACGGAAACGCCATGATCGACAAGTTCAATTTTTACGGATGTGTCTTCAAAAATTTCTACAAGGGAATAAACCCCCAAATCGGCAAAAACGGGCACACCGGCATTGTCGGCTGCCGTTTCGAGAACATGACGGTGGGCGTGCATCTCCGTTTTGCGGGTGATGCGGGGCGCAAGAGCGATTCACACCTCATTGCGGGATGTACATTTATAAACTGCGAAACCGCCGCAGACATTCAGCAAAGCGGAGATGTTATTGCTTCAACCGTCATTGGGACCGGCAATGCCAAGGGTTTTACCGGAAGTATCAGATCCGTTGTCTCCTGCGACATCAGCGGTTGCGCGACTGCCGTGGAAACGAATCATGATTATACAATCGTCAGCGATGTCAACGCCCACGACGCTATGATTGACCTCTCCGATAATGCCTGGATCGGTCGCAGCACAGTCGGCGGCGAGTACATTGCCGCGCGGATGGGCAATACGGATCTCGACACCTATGCCGACACCTCCTGGCCGGTAATCGACGTTACGCCTCCTTCCGAGCCAACCGGCCTGAACGTCGCCGTCGAGAACGGCGACAACATTCTCTCCTGGCAACCGTCTAGCGATCAGCAGAGCGGCATTCTCTGCTACCTTATCGAGCGCCAAGGCCAAGAAATCGGCCGGACCGTCCTCCGATACTCCGCCAACCATCACCTTGATGAAGTATTCTGGAGCGATGACGGGTATCCGGGTTTCGCACCGTTCAGAGAGCACCCGACCGTTTACGTCGACAGCGGCGCCGCGGACTCATATACAAAATCGGATTACACCGTCCATGCCGTCAATGCGGCAATGATACGATCCGACGATACGATGGCGGACATTCGTCTGTTTCCGCATTTATGCGAACCGCAGTTTACCCTCAACACCGAGAGCAACACTCGCGCGACCGATTCGGTGACCATCCCGATGGGATCACTGAATTTGCCGCAGTACCAAGGCGACAAATCATACAAGGCGGCTCGCTATACGGCGGAAAGCCACCATTCGGAAGCCGTCGGCGTTCGCCCTCATCACCGAAAGAGGATACACTACGGCCCTTCCGTGCTGAAGCCCAACGCGATCATAGGCGTTTACACACTTGCGGGAAGGTTGGTTGCCCGAATTCCCGCCAAAGAGTTCCGCGCCGAACTACCGGCCGAGCTTAAAAGGGGTTTGGGCCGTGGAATTTATGTGATACCGAAAGTGGGTAAAAGGATGGTAATTCGATAAATTAAGGGTGCGGCAAACGCCGACGCCATGCTTGTGGCTCCTACCGTGCCTCTCGGTTGCGCCTCCGCGGCTTCCGGGAGGCATTTTTATTCGGACCCGGAACCATGCTAGGGGATAATAGGAGAATGCCAAACGCCTTTAAAGCCTGGGAAAGCCTCATGATAACGAGACTTGATTTACCTATCGTCTTCCACCCACGCAGCACTACCCTTTTGTAGCGATAAAACCATAATTACAAATCACCGCGGCATTCCGGTGATACGTCGAAACTTCAGGCTTGCGGTGATGTGCGAATGATACTTTGGGCGACAATGGCCGTAAACGGCGCCGCCATTGCGCGGTTTACCGGTGCCGTTCGGGTCCGATTCGGGGAAAGGACGTTTTTCTTGTGCATACGGTATGCGGTATGGTGAAACGGGGTTTGAACGACGGAGGTAGCCCGATGGTTCACATACCTCACTTATCGCGAAGCCGAACCCCAAGAGACACCTCCATGTTCATCTTAGGCGTTCCGAAACTCCATATCGAAGTCGGGAATTGTTCTCTTTTGTATCCATTTTAGCCGACGGCGGACGGATAAGCGCCATGCTACGCGGCGTCGCCGGCGGCCTCCGCCTCTCCAAAAACCTCTTCGACCGTTGTCTTGAAATCCGAGACGAAATCAGCGTCACTGAACTTCAGCGGTTTTTCGACATACCCTTTCGCTCCCATATTCATGCATTCAAGCATTGCATCGCCGCGAACCGCCGAAATCATCATCACACGTGCATCGGGGAACTCGGTTAAGATCTCCTGCATCGCCTGCATCCCGTCTTTGTTCGGCATGGTGATATCCAGCGTGATAAGATCGGGTTTATTCTTTCGATACAGCTCAACGGCGGCATTCCCGTCCGTACCAGTCGCCATAACCTCGAATCCCAGCTCTTTTTCGAAGAAATTGACGATTTGTTTGATGAGGAACTGTGAATCATCAACGATCACAACCGTCCTTTTACCCATACGATAGACCTCCTTTAGAGGGTGTTTTTCCGCTTTTCGTCTTAGTCAAATGCCCGCGGCGCTAGAACATGTTTTTGCGAGCGGCATAGCCGATTTCGACGGAGCTTTGGTCAAAATCTATTGTACCTTGTATGCCCCAAGCTCGAGGAAAGAAGCAATTACGCTTTGCGTATGTCGGGATTGATTGTTTCATGACGCCAAAACGCTCGGTTATGCTTTTTTCTCCCATGAGCATTCCGCAATACACATTGCCCATTTCTCCGAATGCATCCGCCAGGAACTCATCGTCGGTTTCCGTTCCCAAAAAATCGGCGACGTCATCGTCGTTTACACAGACAAACAGCATGCATTGATAATGCTCGTTGGCCAAACCAAGCGTAAGAATATTGCTTCGTCCGGGCGCGAGTCGTTCGACGGTTTCCCACGGCGTGTCGGCGCGGCCGTTCTTCCCGAAAGTAGCCGCGATGCATTCGATCGCCACTTTTTGAAAGACACCGATGAGCGAATGAAGCGTATCTCTTACGGCCGTATCTTTCTCCATTGTTTCTCCCTTTAAGAAGCGACCGCGTCCTTTTCCTTTAACGGCGGGCACGGACACATGATAGTAAAGGTCGTACCTTTTCCAAGAGTGGTATCGATGGAAATCGATCCCCCTACTTCCTCCAACCGTGCTTTTACGGCGTCCATTCCGACACCTCTTCCCGATACGTCGCTCACTTCACCTTTTGTCGAGAGACCGCTGTGGAAAATCAGGCTAATCTTTTCCTTTCTTTCCATTGCACCAACCTGTTCATGCGTAAACAGTCCCGCCGATACGGCTTTCTCGGCAAGCGCCTCTATGTCTATTCCCCGCCCGTCGTCCCTGATTATGATCGTTTGACGGTCCCCCTCAACACTCAGGCCGAAATTGATTCTGCCGACCCCCTTCCCCAGTTCTTCGCGAATCTCGGGTCCTTCAATGCCATGATCAAGAGCGTTGCGGAATACATGCGTCAGTACCTGATCAAGGTTGGACAACTGGCCCGCCGGATAGAGTTGCTGCTCATCCTCAACAATAAACTCGACGTTCTTATGCAGTTTGCGGGCCAAACGAAGCACATTCTTTTGATGTTTCCGGATGAGTGTTTTGAGCGGTTTCCACGACAGCATTCTACACTCGTCGACAAGGGCGAGAATAGGAGGGGAAGGCTTTTCGGCGCGTATCACCTCACATTGGGCGAGAATTTTATCAACTCGCGCTTCAGGTACTCGGATGGTAATCTCATCTTCCCTGCCGAATATCTGGCGAATCTTTTCGTGAATAAGCTTCATTTCCGCTTCCATATTTTCGATTTGGCTCACCAATTCGGCCAATATTTCTCCTCGTCGATCCTCCACCGGCTCCCGCAACTGCTCCAGACGATCTTCGGCTTTATGCGCGTACACCGACAACAATTCAAAACCGTACGTACCGCTGTTCCCCTTGATGGTATGTATATCCCGATACAGCCCGTCAATCTGTTCTTTGCCGATCACATGAGCCGTCCCATCCGGGTACTCTCTTCGTTGCTTGACTACTTTGCTTCTCTGTTCGGCGACCGTTTGCTTTATTCGCGCCAATCTTGTGGCGGTGTCTTCGACGAATTCGCTGATTTCATCAGCGGGCGTATTCGCGATTCCGAGAATCATTTTAACTTCGTTCTCGTGACGTATTCGCTGCTCTTCCATTTGTCTCTGGCGAATGCGCGCCTCGGTTTCATCCTTGGCGAGCACCATGATCTTCGAGAGGTTCCCCTCTTTATCATAGATACGGTTGTACGAAATGGATACATACTCAATACCGTCTTCGTTCTCGGGATTATCGAGCAGCATTTCTTGGACCGGCGCAAGGCGAACAAGTTTCCGCCAGCGTTGAGAGCGATGCTTTGCACGCACGAGATTAACCCACGTTTCGAAAGCGTTTTCGGCTTTGTGGTCCAAGCGAAGGAGTTGATTGAGCGTACATTTGGCCACGTCGGAAACCCGCAAAATCTCGTTCGCCCGCTGCGAGTATTCGTCGTTGACCGTTCCGTCCAGGTTGATGGTAAACAGGCCCTGATCGATATTGTTGAGAATATCCTTGACTTGTTGCATTTTTTCGTCGACAAGATCCTGCAGATGTTCGGTGTATTTCTTAATGGTTCCCCGCATGGCTTCGAAACGCTCCGCCAAATCACCGATCTCGTCGTTACTGGTGGCCGTCACCTTTACGTTATAGTTACCGTCGGCGATAACACGGGTCGATTCGGCCAGCGTACCGATAGGCTTGGTGATGCGGGCGGCGATGTTGCGGAAAATGAAGTAACAACTCCCCAGTGCGGCACCGCCAATGAGCAAAATTATCACTATCGCTTGATTTCGGGTGGCGCTGCCGTCCCTGCGTGCTTCAAGCATCGCCTTATGCATGGGTGAGGTACTTATCCCGTAACGTATATAGCCGAGTTGTCTGCCGTCCATCGCTACCGGCGCCGTAAATTCTATAACCTCTTCACCGTAAGCATTGTGTGTTCGATATGTTGCCTTGGTTTGCTCCGCCGCCCATTGTGATATTGAATCGGTCAAAGGGTCAATCTCACGCTCTTCGCCCTCCGGATCTTTGCGCGTAGCGTATACGAACGGCACGAGATCGGTATTCATGTAAATACCATAGGCAAGATCTTTGTCGTCCTTTACCGTGGCCGCGACCATGTTCTGAATCGAAATAAATGCATTATCGGCCGCCATTCCTTGAAGCGCAATACTGTTGTTGTTTGCCAACGTCATACCTTTGGCGATTATCGACTTGCGAATCGTCTCCACCGTCCGTGCCGTGTTCCGATTCGCCGTGGCGATATTCATGATTGTAACGACCGACAACAAAACGAGGAATATCACCGAAATGATAATCATCGTCGAGGAAATAAGCTTAGCTTGTATGCTCACAACCCGCTTCATTAATGAGGTCCTTTCACATTCGCTGGTGAATTGAGTTTACGGTTTCCTTGCCAAGAGCCGTCTCCGCATTGCACGAGACCGGGCTTGCCGATCGCACCGCCCGATCACTGTTCCCCCGGCTCCGGCCCTATACTTTGAGGGAAATGCATCGTTATGGTCGTCCCGTTGCCGGGAGTAGTCGCAATCGCCACCCGACCGCCGAGTTTTTGCATAGCATCGTAAACTACATCGAGACCAACCCCGCGTCCCGAAATTTCCGTAACCGTTGATTTCGTCGAAAAGCCCGCTTTAAAAAGATTTTCCAGAAGCTCGTTTTCGGACAACCTTTCGGCCTTCTCACGCGACATACCCTTCGAATCGATGAGTTTGGCGCGTATTTTTTCATAATTGATGCCGCGTCCGTCGTCGGCCACCGATACGTGGACTTCCGCCCCCGCCGAAATAGCGGACAGAACAATAAGTGCACGCTCGCGTTTTCCCGCGGCAAGACGCTCTTCGGTGGTTTCGACCCCATGATCCAAGGCATTATTGATTACATGAACCAAACACTGGTGCAGCTTCCTCATAACCGTAACATCGATAGGCATATCGACCGCAAGGCTGAGGTCCGCCTTCTTTCCTAATTTATCGCAAGCATTGGCAACCAAAGACTTAAGTGAGGACATGAAAAACGACAGCGGCATTTTCCGCAAACCTTCAATGCCGTATTGAATACGCTTAAGGTCTTCGATGAGACGTCGATCCGCATTGCGCACCAAGCTCTTTTCGATAGCCTTTTCCATATCCACTTTCAACAAATCGATCTCTTCAAGGCCGACCATGATCGTTTCATTGGTACGCTTGGCCTTTTCGGCCAGTGTTTCATCTTGCCAGCCCAGTTTTGCTCGAAGGTCGTCGATACGTTGCAGGTAACCACGAGCTTCATCGAGAGACGTTTTGATGCGTCGCAGCCTTTCCTCATCGACCTGCGAATACTGGTCCCGTAATCTTTTCAGTTCATCTTCGACCTGATGCGCCAAGGATTGCAGCTCGCGGAAGCGATACTGGCCGGATGTTCCCTTAATGGTGTGGAACGACCTGAACAGTTCATTGACGAATTCGCTGTCCTTATTCGAGCTGTTGATTAGCCGTTGCGCATCCGTCAGAATTCTGGAAGTGTCGTAGACGAATTGCGTCACCTCGTCCGGCTCCAGATTTACCACCTGAGAGATGAGTTCGAGATTTTTCTCGTGTTTTTCGCTCAGATCCTTCATCTGCTGTTCCATTTTTCTGCGCTCGGTAATATCCTCGATCAGCACCAACAGCTTATGAATTTTCTCCCCTTTTTGGTCGCAGACCGGCAGCCAATCCAGTTTCAGCACCTTGCCGCAGTCATTGGTGAACTCATTAAGATCGCACAGGAAAACCAAATCCTCAAAAGATAATTGCCCGAAACGCTCCCCGACTACGTCGAGCCATCGTTTGAAATCGAGTTGCTTACTTTCATCGATACCCAACATCGAACCCAATTCGCGTCCCGCCAAAGACTCGGATTCCGGCAATTCAAGAATGCGCGGAGCCGAGGCGCTATAGCCGGGTAAAAGCCTGCCGGCCAAGTCGATGGCCACAAGCCCCGTCGGTATAAGCTGCAAGATGCTCTCGATATTTTGCTTGGCTTCCAGCGCTTCCTTCGTCCGATCCTCGATCTCCTTCAACGCTTCCTCGAGCTTTTGTCCAATTTTGAGATTGGCCATATTGAGCGAGAAAGCGCACAGCACCTTACCGGGCGTACCTTCGATTACCGCACTGGAAGACATAACAACGGGAAATTCAAGCGCTCCGAAAACAACGGTGGGCGGCGAAAAAGTCAACGATCCGAAATTGCTCTCCAATTCGACAATTGATTGCCCTACGGCAATGTTGAGTAATTCTTTGCAGAATCCCGCATAATCGGCGCGCTGAGCATTCAAGCTCTCCTCGTCGGGTCCCAACGAATCGATCCCGATAATGCTTCCCGCCACCTCTTCGGGCATGTTTATTATATATCCACCCTGAATAGTACCCGCGAACGGTATATACACGGTCATGCCCTCGGCGCGGCTGAAGGGAGCCTCCTGAAGCGTATCCTTGCGAACGTCGAAAGGTACGCCCGTCATGTCCATGATCGTTTGTCTGATCTTATCACAGAACACCATGATGTTCGCATATAGGTACGGATTTTTATCACCGCTTGTCTGCGCCATGTACCGTGCCTCCCACAGGTTGTAGGTTCACTTATCGTCATCCCGCCGGCGGGGACCACGTCGAGCATGTGCTCGTGTATCTATCGGGTTTTCTTCATGCTTATTTTCCGACTTTCTCGAGTCTCTCCCTCAAAACTTCGGGGGTAAACGGTTTCACGATGAAGTTATGCGCTCCCGCTTGAAGAGCTTCGACAACCCTGCTCTTTTCCGATTCCGAAGTGCACATAATCACCTTTACGGAAGCGTATTTGGGATTTTCCCGCATTTTCCGCAAAAAAGTGATACCGTTCATAACCGGCATGTTCCAATCGAGAAAAATCACGTCTATCGGCATATTGTCTTGAAGCATCGAAAGAGCTTCTTCGCCGTTCTCCGCCTCAATTATTTCTGATATGCCCATCGCCGCAATCTGCGTTTTTTCTATTCTACGCATAGTTGATGAATCGTCCACCAGCATGACCCTCATTTTCCGCCCCCTTCGCGATCCGCCGGGCACAGGGCGCCCCGCTCCGCGAGTCCATTGCGGGTAACCCGCGTTTACAAACTAATCTTCCTTTGTTGTGAGCGAGACTTCCATCGTCATATCGCCCAACGAAAGCCTAAACGGAACTACAATTGTCGGACAATTGCTGATCGAGTTAAGTACGTGATCGGTTCCCATTACGACATTGGGCAAGGAGATGGACAGTTCGTATCCGATTAAATCCTTTTTTGCTCTTCCCGCAATAATATTAACGAGTTCACCGATCGCATCGGCCATCTCAAATCCAACCACCTTTACGGGGGAACCGAGCATCTTGGAAGCGATTTTCAGCGCCACCGCTTTGGGAAAGCTGATGGAAATCGCCCCCTGAGCATTCCCCGAGAGCCCTATGATCCCGGAGACGTCATAGGTTGGGAACGGGCTCTTTTTGGCCGTGGGCTTTCCGGGTTTCAAGCTCTCTCCGAGCATGGTCCCGAAAGTTTCGATAGTCGATTTGATAAACGGGTTGACGTAGTTTACATTCATGTCCCTTGCGCTTTCTACGGGAACCGTCAAAAAGAACCAACGTAACCGGCGCCGCCGGTTTTACCTGAACTTTTTTTTTCCCAACCAAACTGATTATACAGTTTAGCGCGCATTCATGCAACATCTAATTGTCCCAAGTCTTTGTGTTCATTGCTACAATGCGGATTTTGCGGTGTCCAAACCCTTTTCGCGGCGCATCACGCCGAAGGCGGTCCACTCTCAGGTTTTCCGCCGTACTCGCCGAGGCGCCCTAATCCACGATGGCTCCCAGCGGGTCTTCTCCCCGCATAGGTATGCAGCAGACGTCCTGATCGACGATCTTAAGCAATCTGCCGCGCCCTTCCGACTCAAAACTATACATGTGATGATGCAAGCGAATTCGAATGACCGGAATGATTTTACCGGAGATCCGTACACTCAACCGATCGACGTCCTTGGCAAGCGCCTTTTCTTCCAAATGAGCCTTTTTCTTACTCGTTTGCCTTAATTCTTCAACCATAGTTCTCATTTCCAGAAGCGCCTTTTTCATTCCCTCTTTGCGTTGAGGCGGGAGCTTCTTTAGTCTTTCAACAAGCTGACTTGTTTTAGCGATGGAGAAGCCCATTCGGTACTGAAGGGCGTCGATCCGATTTTTCAGAGAAGTCTGAAGGGTTGATATTTCGCGAAGCTTGTCGTAGAGGACCGGATCGATACCGCAGAATATCTTAGTGACGGCGGTATCGGTTCCGGCCGAATGCAGTAATATAGAAGACATGCAGGTCAAGCTCCCTCCCACCAGAGCCCCCACTTCGGCGTCATACAGCTTCAATCCCCGCACGACCAATTCACCGCGGCAATAAACATTCGATTGGAAAATGTAGTTTCGCACGCGCAGATTACCGTGAACACGAATCCTCGAGTTCTGTATGAGCGAGACGGCGGCGTCCCCCCCCACCATTACCGAGGCGCGTTCTCCGTACAGTCCCTCTTTAACCTCGAGATTGCCGCCGCATTTTACGACCGCTCCGTTTTCTATAGCGCCCAGCACTCTCACATCGCCCTGGCTGTGGATGGTAAACCCACCGCGCACGCTTCCGGTAACAACAACGTCACGCTTATACGCCACATTTCCCGACACCGGTCCCACATCACCGTCGATATATAACGTCTCCGAAACCGCTATGCCGTGTTTATTAAGCTTTACAACGCCGTCGACCGCCGCAAGATACTTGCGCACCCCCTCTTCTTCACTACAGAATACATTGTCGCCCGCCTCGAAGGAAATCTGACGCCCGTCGACGGTCCTTATTGGTTGACCGAGACAATCCCGTCCCGGTATTCCGGCGCTTGCATAGATCATTTCCGCGAGTACCGTACCTTTGGAGACGAAAATATAGGAAGTATGATCCCAAACGGAGACCCGCTCCTTAGATTTCTCGGCTTCGGCTTTGAGTTCGTCTACATGCAAATGAATTCGGGCGTCGCGGCCGGGAATCGGTTTTCGCCCGCACCGCACAAGTTTCTCCGTCATCACCCGTTTATCCATAAGCGCCGGCACATCACTCAAACAAACTTCTTCGACTTCGGCCCGCGGATCGGCTTCTCCCACCCATGCGCATTTTTCGATATGCTCGAGCAAAGCACGCCTGCCGACATCGACGGGCAAAATCGCATACCACATGCGCATTTTGTCATCCGCCATTCGTACCGGACTAAGTATATCCAAACATCCTTCTTCATCGAGCCCTACATATCCCGCTTGAACGGCCTGAAGTTTCGCTTCACTTTGCTGGTGGATATGGGCGACGGTCGGTCGGATACGAAACGGAAGCGTGTCGGTTTTCGTCGGCTTACCGTAGACGTCTTTTTCATCCAGCGTTTTCCAACTCAGAAAGGTTTCTTCGGGCCCGACAAAGATCGCCCGGCCGACGGGGCTCCCCTCACGCTTCAGTTTCAGAATGGTCCATGTTTCACGACATATTCCGGCAAACTCTTCAGGCGAAAGCGTGGACCGTTCCGCTTTGAGCAGAGGGTTACCCACGTGGAATTCGGGCGGTCCCTCATGCGAATCCGCGATAAGAACGTCGGTACAAACCGTTCCCGATTCTTTGCTTTTTTCCACGGCTTTTTCCAGCAAATCCCATCGTATACCCTCAACGACACCTTCCCGCCGCAACAATCCCTCTACATCGTCTATCTTCGTGAACTGGTCCACGATGTTTAGAAATGCCTTGGTGCCGTTTTCACCGATCCGTATGCTTTGCATGGAATCCATACTATAACTATTCCATTAACCGTTAAAGCGACGACAAAATGGAATCAAGACCGTCCATCAATTCCGGGGCGTCGCAGAGTATCTTATGTTGCGAAATGGCCATGCCGAGAATCGGAGCGAACGTTTTTTCGAGAAAACCGGGCATTCGGTCGGGTGCCGGAACAATATGCACGGTACCTAAAACGGCGTCAAGACGAACAAGGGGGACATGAACTCCCCCGCCGCGGCTAACGGCCCGGGTTCCTCCGCGCGCGGCATTGTGGCATTGTAGCTGCTCCGGGTTCGACGGGATATTCCCCGAACCTATGGTCTTCGAAAGGAGCGGACAATAAACCCATACCCCTTGTGAGCCGGTCAGTTCACGAATTCGCTCACAAGCGACGGTGATCACCCGCTCCACCGATTCACCGTCGAGCATCATGTGCATTAATTCATTTTGAATTTTTACCAGACACGTACGTTCTTCAACGATACGCTCCAAATCGGTGTTCAACTTCGTCAATTCCACATTCTTGTCTTTTAATTCCCCCAATAGACGCTTACGTTCGACGGTTCTCTCGTAAAGGTCGACGGCGTTTCGAACGGTTACGCGCAATTCATAATCATTCCAGGGCTTTGTGATAAAGCGCCAAATACCGCCTTCATTCACGGCATCCTTTATATCGTCCAGTTCAGCAAATCCCGACAAAACGATACGGGTGCTGTCGGGATTGATTCGGGCCGCCCGGCGCAGGAATTCCACACCGTTTATCTCCGGCATGCGCATATCCGAAACGATAACCGATACTTGGTGTTCGTGCAACAGTTTGACACCCTCTTTTGCGCCGGCGGCGGTAAGGATTTCGTACGGCTCATCAAGGAATACCCGTTCGACGGCGGTGAGCACATTGGCCTCATCATCAACAAAAAGAATCGCTTTCTCCATGCTCCGTATCCTTATTATTCGTGATATTCCCTCATGTACATAGTCCGCTTAAGCGGTAACGGCGCGTCGGGCGGTCTCACCTTTTTGTTCAACGGCGCGTGAGCGCGGCAAAGAAATAAGGAATGTCGTTCCCTTTCCCGTCCGACTCTCCACCGAAATTGATCCATGATGCCGGTTAACGATTATATCGTACGATATACTTAAACCCAGTCCCGTCCCGACCCCGACCTCTTTGGTCGTGAAGAAAGGATCGAAAATCTTTCGCTTGGTTTCTTCGGGTATCCCGGGTCCGTCGTCCGATATTTCGCAATAAACGGATTGAGCGTCTTGGTAGGTTCGTATGGAGACGGTGCCTTTCTCTTTTCGTTTCAGTTCCTTTATCGCCTGAACCGCATTAATGACAATATTGAGAAAAACCTGGTTCAGTTCATTGATATTACAGGGAACCTCGTCGACCGTTCCGTAGTCCGTCAACACATCGACATGGTACTTCCATTCGTTATGCGACAAGAGGAGCATGCTGCGCAGCCCGGCGTTAATATCATGCGCGGTGTGATTGGAGGTGTCTCGATCGACCGAGTAGTTCTTTATATTGTTAACGATCGCCGTAATTCGTCCGAGTCCGTCAAGATTCTGCATTATAAGTTTGTCGATATCCTCGAGTACGAAAG